>CAMBLS010000277.1 GCA_945868485.1 uncultured Lachnospiraceae bacterium
ACAGGGTGCTTCCTGTGGATGATTTGTCAATCACAGAGCCCGGCACTTTAAACTTGTATTCCCTTTTAACAGGGATACAGATATGTCCATTTCTGATTGTACTGAAGCTGTCCGACATACAGTCCTTGTTGGTCCTGATTGCGGCATCTGCCTTTTCTCTCATTTTTGTTTCCGTTCTGTCAATCCCTTCTCTTAGCGACTTCAATAGCCTGGAGGCATAATCATCTACCCTGCTGCCACGAATTTTATCCTGCAGTTCTTCTCTGATTTCATCCACGGAGTCCAAATTTTCTTCATAATAGGGAAGCCCGATGTCATAGGCCTTTCCTCGGTTTAAGTAATCTTTAAGCCTCCTTACCGCTGTCAGGTTGGCCGCAATTCTTTCCAGTTGTTCCGGTAAAAGGCATCCTCCTTTTTCTGCAATCTCAATCAATTTCGGAATTTCCTCAAGTGCTGTGATAGGCGGCATACCGCACTTTTCTAGCATTACTCTTCCCTCTGTTGTCGCCCTCTGCCATGCTCTAACCTCACTTTCGGACAGGCTGGGCTGCAGTCTTCTTATTTGTTCTTTCGCTGTCTCTGTACAGGCAAGCTCCTCCAACTGTCCAATCACTTTATCAAATTCCAGCATCTTTGCCGATGCAGTTTCGCAAAAATATATTTCCTTCATTTTTATATTGATTCCTTTCTCTAATCTAATGCATCATAATTTCTATCCCTGATATGAAACAAAAAGAGCCACAAAGTGTACCTGCCCTGCTTTCGGGGATACCACTTTTTGCGGCTCACTAATTACGCAAATCCTTATTTTAATAGCAAAATATTCTTTGCACAATAAAGATCGTTATAAATAAAAAAGTATGATAAGCATTGGTACAGGCAGATAAAAGGGCACAGCTATGGTATAAAATACACATAACCACACCACACAACTGTTAAGTTGTTTTATTTTACTCTTACTACCACGCTTAACATACAATTCCTCTTTTTCTTTATGTTAAAATTAATATAATTCATAGTATAGGTTTCTGTCAATTTCTTTCTGAACTTTTTGTCTATTTATTACAAATTGCTTTCTTTTTTTTGGTAATTTTATGCACTATGAATATTGCTACGTTATTTCAACATTGATAAAATAATAACAAATACAAAAAACAATTTATAAGGAGGAATAGTTATGAAGCTTTATAATATTACAGATGTAGAAAAATTTTTAGACACCATCAAAAAATGCAAAGGAAGCGTTGAATTAGTTTCCCAGCAGGGTGACCGCTTGAACTTAAAATCAGAACTTACCAAATATCTTGCCATTACCAAGCTTTTCAATGATAATACCTTTATCAACGAAATGGAACTCGTTGCATCCGATCCTGAAGATGTTCAGACTCTGATGAACTATATGGCAAACGAAAAATAAATCTAACGATATAAACCCCCTTAGCGTAGTGCTAAGGGGGTTTTATTATAGTTACCTTCTTTTCTTTTTAGTTCAATATCTTAACCGCAGTTCCATAGGCAACTACTTCTGCCGCTCCCTGCATGACTGATGATGATGAGAAACGAATATTTACAATCGCATCTGCTCCCATTGCTTCTGCCTCATCAACCATTCTTTCTATTGCAATTTTTCTGGCATCATCCAGCATCTGTGTATATGCCTTAATTTCTCCACCGACCAGTGATTTCATTCCCGACATAAAGTCTTTGCCAAAATTCTTTGATTGAACGGTTGTTCCTTTCACAATCCCCAGAGCGTCAATTTCCTTTCCAGGAATGTAATCAATATTTAGAAGTTTCACTTTTCTTCTCCTTTAAATGGTAAACTGATCCATAATGTCATTTAACTGGACAATTACCTGGCTTAATTCCTGAACTGCATTTTCAATCTTCAGCATCTCTTCATTCTGATCTTCTACCTTAACCATAATATTCTGACTGGATGCAGATAATTCCTGGGTCTCAGAAGAGATGTCTGAGAACTGATCTACAATCTTTTCTTTATTATTATTCAATACCTCAACAGCAGATTCCAATTGGTGGATTCCACTGCCAACTTCTGTAATTTCACGATTGATCTGTTCAAATACATCCCTGGTAGCATCCATGGCATCCATACATTTTACGGTTTCATCCTTCATAGAGAACATCTGACCGCTGACTACTCCAATCTCAGTCTGAATTTCCGTAATAATGGAGGTAATATTAGTGGTGGCCTTACTGGTTGCATGTGCAAGCTTACCGATTTCTTCTGCAACAACAGCAAAGCCTTTTCCTACTTCACCGGCTCTTGCAGCCTCAATACTTGCATTTAAAGCCAGCAGAGAGGTTTGCTCAGCTATATCACTAATCGTCTGGGAAATATCATCAATTGTCTTGGAACGTTCCTCCAGATGTGAAACAGTCTGGTATGCTTCATCCTGAATTTCCCTTGTCTTTCCAATCTGGTTGGAGAGCAGTTCGATAGATTTCACACCACTCAAGCTATGATCCATAGTTTTGGAGGCACTATGGTTCATCGTCTCAGCGTTCGTTACAATCTTATTAATTTCTTCTGCAAAATCACTAAGAGAAATATTTGCATCCTGAACCTGCTCTGCTTCTTCTTCTATTGCTGAAAAGATTTCATTTATAGTCTGTTTTACAATTGTGTTATTTTTAATCAAAGAAGATACAGAACCATTTAAATTATCAAACTGGGTAGATAAAGTAGCTGTGGAGCCATCCATCTGTTGAATAATAGAGCTTAGAGTCTTCTGTAAGTCTAATACTGCTCTGTTCATTTTTCCCAGCTCATCCTTTTGACGAATGTTTGCAACTTCAATATCCTTTAAGTTCAATTCCTGCAGATGGTCTATCTGCTTCTGAATTCTGGAAATCGGTTTTGTAATGCTTCCTGCGTAAAAAACAACTACCACCGCAGTTATAAGGACAGCAAGTATAGTGACAATAACTAATACAAGTGAAATCTGATTGATGGAATCATTATAGGAGGATGCCGGAATAACCAGAACCTCTTTCCAATTATTGGATGATATGTCAGAACTCTTCACGTACTTACTTATGCCATCATAATCCTGAATAGCCATGCCTGTTTCTATACCGACTTCATATTCACCATTTAAAACATCACTGGTTGAGTGCTGAATTTCTCCATCTGCAAGGAACTCACTGTTAGGATGCATCAAAATAATTCCTGATGAATTGGTTAAGAAT
>CAMBLS010000278.1 GCA_945868485.1 uncultured Lachnospiraceae bacterium
TGGTACCATTGATGTGGGAGGCATTATTGGAATGATTATTTATATTATCGGAGCAACAGCGATTGCACTCTTATTGTTTAGAAAGAGGGAACTGGAGTTTTAGGATGGAGGTCAGAGAGGGGTAAAGGAATGCGGAACTGGAAAAAACCAGCATTCTATTTAATAGGATATATTATGCTGTTTCTTCTGGCAGGAATGGTCATGTACCAGTTGAATCAAAGAAATAATCAGGCAATAGCGTCTTTTGTAATTCCTGTAAAATTCTCGGGAGAATATAGTATTGGTGGAGAAGAGTGGAAACCACTGGATAAGGCTACCAGACTTCCTGCATTCGACGGTGATGTGTTACTAAGAGGAAATTTTGAGGAAATATATCCGGGAAATGTATGCTTTTACTTAAATCATATAGGGGTTTCCATCACTATAAATGGACAGAAGGTTTTTGAATCAGGCAGATGGCATACTGCTGATCCTTTCAATGCTGGGTGTGATTGAGGTCTTTGATGGTGAAGCTTACTGGGCAATCATAAATGGACTGGCAGCGGTGGTATTTCTGGTGATCTGTATCTGGGTAATGGTGCACAGGGAGAAGGAAAGAAATTTACTGCTGGGAGTCTATGTGACTTTTCTCAGCGCAGTATTGGTAGAACTGCTCAATGGACGCATAAATTTTCTGCCAGGAGGAGTGGTAGTTAAGACAGTTTTTTCGGCGCTATTCCTGTTCCTGCTTGTGAGAGCAATCAAGGTAGTGGCATTCAATCACAGGGCTTCCATAGAAGCAGAAAAGCTGGCGGAAAAACTGCGTAGCAGCCGCATTGTACTGGCGATGAGCCAGATTAGAACCCATTTCATCTTTAATGTATTAAATGCAATCAGCGGAATGTGTAAATATGATGCTGAAAAGGCAGATGAGACAGTGGTACGTTTTGCAAATTATCTTCGCAGTAATATAGACATTATGCAGGAGGATCGTCCAATCCCCTTTTTAAGGGAACTGGAGCATCTTAAGGATTATGTGGTATTGGAACAGGTGCGCTTTGGAGACAGAATTTCTTTTTATACAGAGCTTGAGGTGACAGATTTCCAGATTCCTCCGCTGGTATTACAGCCTGTAGTGGAAAATTCTGTGAAGCATGGCATTTTAGCAAAGCAGTCAGATGGAAAAATTTTACTGCAGACAAAATTTAAAGAGAAAGCTATTATCATTACTATACAGGATGATGGTGTAGGATTTGATCCGAAAGATATCAATGAGGAAAATTCCGTAGGGCTTAGTAATGTGCGTTTTCGACTGGAACATATGGTAGGTGGTAAATTGAATATTGAAAGTAAAGTGGGAGAGGGAACAACTGTTAGAATGATACTTCCAATTCCACAAAACTTTGTTGGAAATGAGGAATAGTATGAATGTAATATGCGTAGATGACGAAAAGCCGGCACTGGATAATTTTCGTTTGACAGTCAAGAATTTTTCGGAAATTGACAGTCTGAATCTTTTTCAGAGGGGAAAAGAGGCAGTAGAATGGGTTAAGGGAAACCATGTGGATGTGGCATTTCTGGATATGGAAATGAAGGAGATGCATGGTTTGGAACTGGCAAAGAGGATGAAAAAAGAGGCTCCTGATATCTGTATCATCTTTATCACAGCCTTTGACCAGTATGCATTACAGGCGTTTAGAGTGGATGCCATAGGGTATGTTCTGAAGCCTTATACACGTCAGGATATCAGAAAGGAACTGGAAAAGGCAATGAAGATTTGTCCTCCTCCCGGAAAAAGAATTTACATACAGACCATACCGGGGTTTGCGGTTTTTATCGATGGGGAAAGAATGCTGTGGGGAAGAGCCAAAGTGGAGGAGCTCTTTGCAGTCTTTGTAGACAGAGGAAGTGAAGGTGTGACTGCAGGAGAAGCAATTTCCTGTTTGTGGCCTGAACGGGTTGCCGATGACAGCACCCGGTCCTTATACAGGATGACTTATAAGCGGCTGCTGGATACGTTAAAGGAGAAAGGCATTGAAGATATTATTTCTTCCGATGGAAGAAAAAAATATCTTCTGACAGAACAGGTGGAATGTGATTTGTACAGCATTCTTGAGGGAGACCGGGAGGCAGTCAAAAATTACGGCGGAGAATATATGAGGCAATATTCATGGGCAGAAATAAGAAATGCCCAGCTTAGCAATATTAAATTTGCGGATTAGAAGGCAGAATATTTTAGGAGGAGAAACAAATGGTAAAATTTTTGGAAAAGGCAAATTGTAATTTAAAGTGTGGGGATATTACCGAGCAGGAGTATAAGGGGCTTGAAAATGAAATGCTGGAAAAGAACCGCATTTCCCTGCGTATGATTTCCCTGTGTCTGGTGGCAATGTTTGCAGGTCTGCTGGTAGGAACTTTCATTTCGGATACAATGGCATCTAACCGGACTGCATATGTGTTGACGGGAGCAAGTTTTTTAGTGATCTGGGTGGTATGTGGACTGATACAGGGAAAAGGAAGAAGATTTATTCTTCCCCTGTGGTATGTAGCTATGAGTATTATGTTTGGATATGCAATTATATTAAATACAGTCATCCGCAATACCGTTTCAGCTACAACCTTTTGCTTGATCCTTTTGGCAGCACCGTTGCTGATTATAGACAGACCCTGGCGGGTGTTTGGATATTTTTGTATTGTAACGATTGTGTTTGTTCCCATTGATATTTTGCAAAAAGATCATTTTCTTGCATTTACCGATATTGTAAACGCTTTATGCTGTGTTTTTGTGGGAAGTGTAATACATTTGAACATCATGCGCACAAAGCTGAGGGAAATGGTTCAGAGGCGTTATATAGAGAAGCAGCGTGACACGGATAGCCTTACAGGCTGCCTTACCAAAATGGCTTTTGAACAGCGAATGAAGGAAAACATGTGCATTGGAGAGCATTACGGAACACTGATTGTTATGGATATTGATAGGTTTAAATCAATCAATGATAACTATGGGCATGTGTATGGAGATATGGTTTTACGCAACGTGGGAGAGATTCTTTGCCAGTGGGCCGGAGAGGAAGGTATTTGCGGAAGATTTGGTGGAGATGAATTTCAAGTTTGGCTTAAGGGAAGGAAAAGCAGAAGTGAAATAGCATTTTTACTAAATAGAGTAATCTCACAGATTCATACTGTCAGACTTCCAGATGGAAGCGGATGCGTTACGT
>CAMBLS010000279.1 GCA_945868485.1 uncultured Lachnospiraceae bacterium
ACAAAGGCTTTCCGGTACGAAGACCAACTTCCTTATCCAGAACACTTTTTAAGAAGCCCTTGGTATCAATCAGACCCTTCATGTACATGTCGGCTTTCCCGTCATGGACAAGCTTTACTGCTGTGAGGGCTGCTTCTGTCTTATCTTCAACGTTGATAATTTCGAAACTGCTTAAATCCATATTAAGGGATGCAGCAATTTCCTTGATTTCCTGTTCGTTGCCGACTAAGATGGCATCAGCAATCTTTCTTTCTTTAGCAGCCTTTACGGCTTCTAGTACGGCAGAGTCCTGAGCTACGGCAACAGCAACCTTTTTGGTGCCGCACTCATTCACTTTTGCAATTAAATCAGCGAATGTTTTACTCATTTGTTTTCACCTCGTATTATTATAATATAAATAAACAATCACATTGATAAAATAATATCACTGATTAGGGGAAAAAGCAATATTTGAGGAACCTGCGTTTCCTGAAGTTTCGCTTTTTTACACAAAAAACAAATGGAACAGACAAAAAAATTATAAATATTGAATAAACAATATTGCTTTAGCAGTTGAAAAAAATCTCATTATCTAATAAAATATAAAGCATATAGAAATATTTCCATCATGCCATTTAGGCAGATTGGGGGATTTATGGAAAAAAAGCACATCTATATTATAGACGATTCTCAAACTATCTTAAAACATGCGGAAGGTGTTTTGATTGGAGCCTACAGGGTTTCTCTTTTTCAATCGGGAAAGGACGCTTTGGAACAGATGCTTGTTGATATTCCGGATTTGGTTCTGCTGGATATCAATATGCCTGATATGGATGGGTATTCTGTCTTTCAGCGCATGAAGGATAGTTCTGTGTTGCGTAAAATACCGGTTGTGTTCCTTACTGCAGACAGTAAGCAGGAAAGTGAAGTAAAAGGCCTGGAGATGGGGGCAATGGACTATATTATTAAGCCATTTGCACCTTTGGTCATGCAGAGCAGAATTGCCCGTATTATTGAGCTGGATAATCTGCGCAAGCATTTAGAGCAGATGGTAGAAGACAAGACAGATGAAATCCAGAAGATTTTCATTCAGTCAATTACTACCATTACTTATGCCGTAGATGCCAAGGATCGATACACGAAGGGACATTCGGTTCGTGTGGCACAGTATTGTCTGGCAATTGCAAAGAAACTGAACTGGTCCAAGCAGGACTGCTTAAACATGTATTATACGGCACTGTTGCATGATATTGGAAAAATAGGTATTCCTGACAGTATTTTGAATAAGCCAGTGAAGCTGACTGATGAAGAATACAGGCTGGTGCGTAACCATACGCTTATGGGGGCTAACATTCTGCGTCCTATTACAATGGTGCCGCAAGTATGTGATGGTGCCAAGTATCATCATGAGCGTTATGACGGGAAAGGATATCCTTATGGACTTAAGGGGGATGACATTCCTTATATTGCGCGTATCATTGGGATTGCAGATGCATATGATGCCATTACCTCTAATCGTATCTATGAAAAGGCACAGGTAACGGGCTACGCTGTGAGCGAGCTGAAAAGGGGACGGGGTACGCAGTTTGATCCCTACCTTACTGATGTAATGCTTTCTATTATAGAAGATGGATTTGAATTTACGGATACGCCACAGTTTGAATTTGAGCAAACCCAATCTGTTGATGAGGCAGATTCCTTCATCATGGAAGTATGCAAAAAGACAGAGATTGATGCACATAAAGCAGAGGACATTGATTATCTGACAGGATTTCCAATTCGTAAGTCATTTGAAAGTAGTGTTAATGCTTACTTAGACAATCCATTGCACAGGGGTACAATGTTCCTGATGGATGTGGACAATTTCCTTTATGTGAATAAAAATTACGGTCATATTGCAGGAGATCATGTGATTTGCCGTTTGGCAGATGTGATTCGATCACACATTGAAACTACTGCGTTTATGTGCAGAGTCAGTGGGGATGAGTTTGCCGTTTTTTATCAGGAGGAAGGCTCTGAAGAATGGATGCGGAAGATGGCAGAAGCATTTAAAGAGGACTTTCACAAGGCAGTAGAAGAGATAGATAAGGATCACAAGCTCTCTCTTTCTATTGGAATAACTTCTACCAGAAATCCATTGGAACGTTGTAAGGATCTTTTACAGTACTGTGACAAGGCTCTTTATTATGTAAAGAGAAATGGTAAAAATTCTTATCAGATTTTAGAGCGTGATACGGATGAATTTCTTGATAGTCAGGATAAAGGATTTCAGATTGATATGGCACAGCTTAAGAGTCGCTTGACAGAAGAAAAGCCTGCGATTGGTGCATATTCAGTAGATTATGGAAATTTTGAAAAAATTTATCGGCTGATTGCCAGAAGTCTTAGCCGTAACAAGAAGGATGCACAGATTATACTGTTTTCGTTGACAGAGAACATCCATGGCTCTATGGATATCAGTGATTTAAATGATGCCATGAATGTTTTGGAACGTTGCATTGTGGGGTCGCTGCGAAAGGGCGATGTGACTGCACGTTATAGTAGTTCACAGCAGGTAGTAATCATGATTGACAGCAATCAGGAAAACGGACATATGATTGCGGAGCGCATTATTGCAAATTATACACGTATGTATGATAATTACAACGTGGATCTTGTCTATAATATTGAACAGATTATTGCGAAACAGAGCCAATATGACAAAAATAAATAAAATAAATATTCAGGAGACGGATCAATGAGCGAAACAAGAAAAATTCCTTATAAAATTTACCTGGAAGAAAATGAGATGCCCACAAGTTGGTACAATGTACGTGCCGATATGAAGAATAAACCGGCACCTCTTTTAAACCCGGCGACGTTACAGCCTTTAACCTTTGAAGAGATGCGAGGAATCTTTTGTGATGAGCTTTGCAGGCAGGAGTTGGATGACACCACAGCCTATTTTGAGATTCCTGAGGAAATCAGAAATTTTTATAAAATGTATCGACCTTCTCCACTGGTTCGCGCATACTGTCTGGAAGAAAAGCTACAGACACCTGCTAAAATTTATTATAAATTTGAAGGAAATAATACCAGTGGAAGCCATAAATTAAATTCTGCCATTGCGCAGGCTTATTATGCAAAAAAGCAGGGGCTTAAGGGAGTCACTACAGAAACCGGTGCAGGTCAATGGGGAACAGCACTTTCTATGGCATGTGCATATCTTAA
>CAMBLS010000280.1 GCA_945868485.1 uncultured Lachnospiraceae bacterium
ACTCTTGGACGTTTTTTTGACTTTTGTGCGTCCAAAAGATGTCATTCGCCTTAAAATACGTCTTTTTATTTTATGCATGTACTGCTGTGTCAAACACAACAATACTTAGCAAGTATAACATATTTGTCACAGTATGAATAGGTATATTTTTCAATCTTCAAAGAGTTCAATCGCAGGACTCTTTTCTAAAAAATATCCATATTTTTTGATAATTTCTCAATTACTGATTTGGTAACATCTGGGTTTGCTTCTGCATATATGTTCATGGTAGTCGATACATCAGCATGTCCCATTACCTCTTGAATTACTTTGATGTTGGTTTCATTCTCGCAAAATCTTGATGCAAACGTATGTCTGAAGATATGGCAGGAGAATCTTGGAATCATAACAGGTTCTCTCTTCTCCTTTTTAGCAGCCACCTCTTCTTCTGAATTATGTGTATCCACAATTCTCTTGATTGCCCGGTTTACTGCTGCTGGGTTATGTGGCATCCCAAATCGGTTTGTAAATACAAAATTGGTCATTCCATCCACATTCTCAACACAAAAGCCTTCCTGCTTCTGTCTCTCATATTCTTCCTGAAGCACATCATATACCTGCTGCATCATAGGTATTCTACGATTACCTGCCTCCGTCTTTGGCAAAGATACTCTAAACTCACATTTATATGAATCATCCGCTCTCTGGTAATATGTTAAGCTATGATTGATATCAATGATTCGATTTTCCAAATCAATATCATCCCAGCGTATCCCAATTGCTTCTCCTATTCTGCATCCAGTTCCTAACAAAAATACAAAGAATGGATACCAGTGATAAAAGAACGGATTCTTTGCTACATACTCCATGAATTTTCTCTGCTGATCCACAGTCAACGCTCGCCTTGTTTTTCTGGCACCACCATTACGCTTCTTTACTTCACAGTATGCTCCATCTACCGGATTCTTCCTTATGATATCATCTCTCACAGCAAGCTGAAATGTAGGTCTTAGTACTGTGTTAATTGTCTCAAGCGTATTAATCTGTAATCCCTGATTGTTAATCAAATCTGTATAAAAGAACAACACGTCTGAGTATTTCACATCTCTTACCTTCTTCTTGCCAAATGTATCACGAATAAAATGATTCCATGTGTACAAATAATTACTGTAAGTAGTGCTGCGCAATTCTGTTTTAGTTGATATGTACCTGTCAAACAAAAAGTTTACATCAGCCTTTCCTGCGACATAGATATCAAGTCCATCCAACTGGTCTTTTTGTAACTGTTCTTCTCTTTCTCGAAGTTTTACCAAAGACTTTGCATAAATGGTTCTTTTCTTGCCTAATGGATCAATATATACATATGAGTATCTTCCGTCGCCTTTTCTGTAACCCTCACCCTTTCTTAATACTCTGCCTTTACCATCTTTTCTACAAGCCATTATTCTCTCCTTTCCGGAGAAAAGAGCCTGTTCTACTGATTAGCCTGCTGCTTCATTTGTAATTCAACACCCATTCTAATCAATTGCGAAATGGATAGATTATGAGTCTCAGCATACTCAACCATTATCTGGTATTCCTCTTCTTTGAATTTAACAGTTACCTTATGATCAAAAGGTTTATCTGCTTTTGGTCTTCCAGTTCTAGCCATCTGTATGCCTCCTTCATATCTTAGTCATATTATACTTTTGGTCTGACCGAAAGTCAATACATTTTTTCTCTCTTGGCTCATTTTTCTCCATACTTGTTTGTATTTCTTCTATATTAAATGCGTCATTTCTCATAATTACTTATAAAACTCGTCATCTACAATATGGAAAGTCTCCAGATATTCATCAATAATATCCAAGTTAACCAACACCAGCTGATTCACTTTATAACATGCCTTTGCATCCTTCGCTAACTGCATAAACTTTGACACACTCATTGAATACATCTCTGCACCTTCTGAATATCTGACAAATCTTTTATTATTAGTCTTTTTAGTTCTGCTGTCCATTTGCTAACTCCTCCATTACCATTTTGCGAGCTACAGGTAACAGATCAAACTGTCGTATCAATGCTCTGTCTATTTCTTCTCTCACGCCTGAATCCTCAATGACAGTTCCACTTTTTGCTCTAATGCAGCCTTTTGAAATTGTCTGTGCATCTTCAGGCATAAAATCAGAGATCTTACTTAATCCAAATCCACTCACATCCTTCGGATTTAAAATTACATGTACCGGGATATCCTTTAACTTACTGCTCAAAGGGACTACTGACACCTGCGGTGCACCATCATGATTACTGGCATCACATGAAATAATTATTCCTGGTCTGATCCCTCCCTGAATGCCATGTGGATTTTTTCCAAAATCTGCATACACAACATCATATTTATTATACTTACCATATCTTCTTTTTTCTGTTCGTCTGCTCATATCTATGCTCCCTTCTTGATGTGCATATCCAATTTGCCCTCATCTACAGTCACCACAATGCCGCCTGCTTCAATAACCAGTCCTACCTTAAAATAAGCATCCGCAACACTGCTGGATATAGCTGCCATATTCGCAACAACTACTCCACTGATTTGCTTTTTGCGGATCATATTCACAATCTGATTCCACTGGCGATCAACATCTCTCTGCGAAAAGCCATTGCGTCTCATCTTTCCCACGATTGAATATTCTTTTCTCTTTACAAATTCATGTATATATTTGCTCTGCTTGTCTTCAAGCATATTTACTTTTTCCAATGGAGCCTGCACTGAAAGATATTCTATGCAATCCATCTTTTTAATCTTTCTTCTCATTCTCTGCCTCCTATGCTGACTTCAAAGCCTGCTCTATCATAAAATCAAATGTCTTTTTCAAATAATCCTGCTTATCTGCAGGTAACCGCTTTAGTCTCGAATCTAACGAATCCGGTGTACATTCTATTGCAAGTAAGCTATTTGCGTCTGTTTCATAAACTTCCATAAGCATATACAAATTTTTCATGCTCAGGTTTCTTCCTCCTTGCTCCACCTGTCCAAGTGTAGAAACACTTATTCCAGTTTTAGCAGCAACCTCTTCAATGAGAAGTCCTTTGTCCTTACGGATATCACGAATCACCGGACCAATTTTATATCCTTCATACTTCATCGTCGTACCCTCCAATGTCCTTTGCCATTTCTCTTAACATCTCCACAGCTGCATCTTCTGTCTCATACTG
>CAMBLS010000281.1 GCA_945868485.1 uncultured Lachnospiraceae bacterium
CGCAGATTTTGGAGCTGTTTGAAAAGATTCACAGGCAGATGGGACTTTCTATTCTGTTCATTTCCCATGATCTGCGTGTGGTTTATCATATGTGCGACAGGGTGCTTATTATGAAGGAAGGTCGGATTGTGGAAAGTGGTTTGGTGGAAGATGTTTATTTTCATCATCAAAGTGAGTACACAGGAAACCTTTTAAAGGCAGCTGGAATTGAAACAGGAGGTATAGTCTGTTAACGCCGTGAAGTTAGAACTGGAGAAGAATGCAGATTACGCCCAGACATCTACCCGGATTATATGAAACACCTTGCCAAATGGCAGGGTGTTTTGTACAATATAGAAAGAATTTGCCTTTACAAAAAATGAATCAGGAAGGAAGATTTATGCTGGAACGATTTTATCCGGATATTTATATCAGTTCTACCTATCAAATAGATTTTCAAAGCTATTATGACTCCGGTTACCGGGGTATTATTTTTGATATAGACAATACGCTGGTTACTCACGGGGCACCGGCAGATACAAGAAGCGTGGAGCTGATAAATAAGCTTAAGAATATTGGCTTTGAGATTCTGCTTTTATCCAATAATAAAGAGCCAAGGGTTAAGATGTTTAATGATGCTGTTTCTGTCAAATACATTTTTAAAGCAGGGAAACCTGCCTCTAAAGGCTATCGAAAAGCCATGGAGCTGCTTGGAACAGACACAGATACTACGCTTTTTGTAGGGGATCAGTTGTTTACCGATGTATGGGGCGCAAGAAATACAGGAATCTTTTCCATATTGGTGCAGCCTATCGATAAAAAAGAAGAAATACAGATTGTGTTAAAACGTTATCTGGAAAAGCTTGTACTCTTTTTTTATAAGCGCAAATGCAAGAAAGAAGGCAAAGAATATCTTCTGAAACAAGGATGAAATGCCTGCGTAGTTTCAAAATGGAGGAAGAGATGATAATTGACGGACATACGAGAACCTGTGGACTGATTGGTAATCCGGTGGAACATACCATGTCACCGATGATACATAATACATTGGCAGAAAAGCTGAATCATAATCTTGTATATGTACCATTCCATGTGGAGGAGGGACAGATTGTGCATGCAGTAAGAGGTGCATTTTCTTTAAATCTCCTGGGACTGAATGTGACGGTGCCTTATAAAAGTCAGGTAATACCGGCTCTTTCACAGGTGGATGAGCTGGCAGAGAAAATAGGGGCAGTTAACACGCTGGTACGCAGAGAGGACGGATTTAAGGGATACAATACCGATATGCCGGGGCTTTATCGTGCAATGTGTAGTGAAGGAATACAGATTGAGGGACAGGATGTAATATTGCTTGGAGCAGGTGGGGCTGCCCGTGCAGTTGCGTTCCTATGTGCCTCCAAGAATGTTTCCAGGGTTTATATGCTGAATCGGTCACTGGAAAAGGCAGAGGCTGTTGCAGAGGAAGTAAATGAAAAGACAGGAAAGAAATGTATTTATCCTATGGCGCTTTCGGATTATCATGAACTGCCTGAGCAAAAATTTCTTGCGATTCAGGCGACCAGTGTGGGACTTTATCCTGATGTGGACAGGGTTGTTATAGAGGATGAAGAATTTTACAGAAAAGTCCACACAGGCTATGATCTGATCTATAAACCGTCTCAGACTCGTTTTATGAAGATGGTAAGAGCTCAGGGCGGGAAAGCATATCACGGACTGAAAATGCTTTTGTATCAGGGAATTATTGCATATGAATTGTGGAATGATGTTACAGTTTCGGAAGAGATGGCATTGCAGGTGTATGAAGTAATGAAAGAAAAAATGGGTATAAAGGAAGAAGCATGAAGGATAATATTATTTTGATCGGCTTTATGGGCAGCGGTAAGACCAGTGTAGGTATTAAATTATCCTATCAGTTGAAAAGAACTATGATTGATACGGATAAATGGATAGAGCAAAAGCAGAAGATGACAGTAGCGGAAATCTTTGAAGCATATGGGGAGGATGCTTTTCGTTCAATGGAAACCCAGTGCCTTAAGGAACTGATAGAGGTAGCAGAGAAGCAGATTATTTCTGTAGGCGGCGGGCTTCCCATGAAGGAAGAGAACCATAGACTGCTAAAGCAGCTTGGAACTGTCTATTATCTCAGGGTAAGACCGGAAGTTGTTTACGAGAGGTTAAAATCAGATACTACAAGACCTTTACTACAGGTCGATAATCCAATGGAAAGAATTCAAACATTGATGGAGCAGAGGAGCCCCATCTATGAAAGGTGTGCAGACATTAGCATTGATGTTTCAGATTTGACATTTGAGGAAATTCTGGAACAGATTACCGGAGAAAAGATTTCCTGCAGTTGAGGAAGAAAGGAAGCGAGTATGAAAATTTTAGTAATTAATGGACCTAATCTTAATTTTCTTGGAATCAGAGAAAAGAATGTATATGGAACACAGAATTATGATGATTTGCTTAGAATGATCGGAGAAAAGGGGGAGGCCTGCGGCATTTCTGTTGAGGTTTTTCAGAGTAATCATGAGGGGGCAATTATTGACAGAATTCAGGATGCCTACTTTGATGGGACGGATGGTATTGTCATTAATCCAGGAGCTTATACCCATTACAGCTATGCCATTAGGGATGCCTTGGCAAGTATCACATTGCCCAAGGTGGAAATTCATATTTCGGATATTACCAAGAGAGAGGAATTTCGCAAGACTTCTGTGACAGCACCGGTTTGTGACAAACAGATTTACGGACATGGTCTTAATGGGTATCTGGAAGCAATCGACTTTATTTTGGAGATGAAGAAGTAGACAGTTACATTTTTTTTGCATTCTCCCAAGAAAGTGGTTGAAAAATATCACTTTTTATATTAAACTGGTAAAGAATTATAACGTGAAAATTTTAGGAGGAATATTTTATGATTTCTGCAGGTGATTTCAGAAATGGTATTACGATTGAGTTAGATAATAACGTTTACCAGATTATTGAGTTTCAGCATGTTAAACCTGGTAAAGGAGCAGCTTTTGTCAGAACCAAACTGAAAAACATCAAGAGTGGCGGCGTAGTGGAAAAGACTTTCAGACCTACTGAAAAGTGTCCACAGGCACGTATTGATAGAAAAGATATGCAGTACTTATATGCAGATGGAGAGCTGTATAACTTTATGGACGTTGAAACCTATGACCAGATT
>CAMBLS010000282.1 GCA_945868485.1 uncultured Lachnospiraceae bacterium
TAATCCGTAAAAGAGCAGATGGCTCATATAAAAATGAGTCAACTGTAATTTTAGATTAGTGCTATAAACTGACATTTTGCGAGGTAATACATGAGTAAAATACAAGGATTTATATTGTATCGTATTTGGTATGGAGATACATTGGTATATCTCGGCAGGACGAAGCAACCATTGCAATCGAGAATCCACGGGCATCTATTTAAGAAACCAATGCATAGAAGTATTTCCATTAACTTAGTTACAAAAATAGAGTATGCCGAGTTTTCTACAGAAGCGGATATGAATTTGTATGAGATTTATTTCATAAACCTATGGAAACCACCGCTTAATATTGATGACAAATGCAAAGATGAATTAACAATACGTTTGCCGGATATAGAATGGAAAACGTTTACTACGCCACTATGGGATAAGTGGAAAAGGGAAATTGCGGTAGTAGATAAAGAATACCTGATGAAAAAACAGGAAAAGGCTGCAAAATTGGAAATGGATAGAATCATGCGGAGAAAATGGCATTCTGGGGAGATTACAGAAGATGAATACTATAAGTATCTTGACTGTGAAGAAGATGATAACACGTCAAATATTGAAGAAATATTTAGTTAGCTAAAATTAGACCAGGAGGAGTTAAATGTTATGAGCGAATTAATTAGTAGACAGGATGCAATTAGCGCTGTTATGCAGAATTACTGTTATGAATCTGACAGGATGACAGCATTACAGAAGCTTCCTGTAACAACAAAGGAAAACATCAGAAATGAAGCAATTATGAATTATTCTGTTGCGGTGCTGGCAGAGGTTGCCGAATATGCAAAGCAGGAAGATGCTCCTATATATGAAGGAGATAAAGAAGTAGATATGTGGGTGCGTTTATCAGATGTGGAAAAAGCAATCAATAAGCATCTAAACTAAGCTTTCAAAGGGAATTGTCAATATAGATAAAATGACCACCTAAGAGATTTTAAGGAAAGAATATGAGAAACGTATTGAAATATCCCGGTAGCAAATGGTATATAGCCAAGCAATTAGTAAATATGATACCGGTGCATCACAGTTATGTTGAACCGTTTTTTGGAAGTGGTGCTGTGTTATTAAATAAAGAGATATCAGATATTGAAACCATCAATGATTTAGATTCAGATGTAACGAACCTTTTTCAATGTATTCAACTGGATTCAGAACACCTTGCCAGACTTGTTATGACAACCCCATTCAGCCGGGAAGAGTATGATAAACAGTTTGGAATAACAGATGGATCAATTTATACAGATGCATATGAACGTGCAGCCGGGTTCCTTATTAGATGTTGGCAAGGACACGGTTTTAGGACAAATGGATATAAGGTAGGTTGGAAAAACGATGTGGTAGGACGGGAAAGATCTTATGCATTATGGAATTGGTATCGCCTTCCGGAATGGATTATTGACATAGCGGAGCGGTTGAGAAAAGTGCAGATTGAGAACAAACCTGCAATGGAAGTAATTAAGCGATTTAATCATGATGGAGTGTTCATGTACGTTGATCCGCCATATCTGCTTGGCACCAGAGCTGGAAAGCAGTATGCACATGAAATGTCAGATGCTGAACACGAAGAAATGTTAAGAGAATTGTTGCACAGCAAAGCCAAAATCATGATATCCGGTTATGAATCGGAAATGTACAACGATTATCTGAAAGGATGGAAAAAAAAGGCTTTTGCTAGTTGTGCGGAACATGGAAAGCCAAGAATAGAAACTGTTTGGATGAATTACGAAGAAGAAAACAAGCAGATGTCACTGAGGATTTAAACTGATACTTTAGCGGAGGTTAAATGGTATGAAGAAAAAGTTTATTGAGCCATGTTGGTGTGCTGAAGGATATTCAAATAATTGGCGGAAAATGCATCATTATCCGATGCGTAGAAAGTATAAAAATCATCATACATATCCCTGTTCTGAGTTAAAGAAAGCAGGGTTGTGTGATTTTCCGTTTTGCTAAATTGGATTTAAGGAGAAAATGGATGTTAAACAAATTGATGTAAAAATGCGTAATCGCATCTTTATATAAAATCAAATATTGCAAAGGAGATGAAAACTTATGAACAAAGCAGAATTTGTAACTGAAGTATCAGAAAGAGCAGAATTGTCCAAAAAGGACACAGAAAAGGCATTAAAAGCATTTACGGATGTGATCGGTGCGGAGCTGAAAAAGGGCGGCAAGGTACAGTTGGTAGGATTTGGAACGTTTGAAGTATCAAAAAGATCTGCCAGAGAGGGAAGAAATCCTCAGACTGGAAAGCAGATGGTTATTGCAGCTTCAAATGTACCTAAATTTAAAGCCGGCAAAGCATTAAAGGATTTTATCAATTAGTAGAAGACAGGTAAGGATAGGTAACCCAAAAAAAATGGATTGTGAGGTGATAACTATGAATAAGAGAATGAGAAAGAGACTGGCAGCATATGCAAGACTATTAGCTTACGCAAATAAGTAAAAATGTAAGCACTTAAATATCAGGGAAAGGGGGTGTTTAGTGCTTGTATAAGTTAAAAAATTCGTATATTGACAAAATGATAGCTGCAAAAATCAGCAAAAGCGAAATAGCGTTTCTTTTACATATAGCAGTTAGCCAGGATGAAAGCGGAAAAGTTCATTCAGTGTATTATAAGGATGTCTGTGAAGCACTAGACATCTCCATACAAAAATTTTATGACATTCTCACATCTCTGTCGGAAAAAAATCTCATAAAATATGAGAAAATAAATCCGGCAGATTTTGTGGTGCAATTAATAGGAAATGATTTTAGTTCAAAGAATTTTTCCTGTGGATATTTAAATGTGGCATCAAAGGAATTTCATACAAAAACATTTATAGACAAGAAAACTGGCCAGAAAATAAAGTTCACAGATCTAAAAGCTGGAGCGCAGCTTCTATATCTCTATACACAACGCTTTACCAAAGGTAAGCATATGGGTGTCTTAAAGTTTTATGAAGATTTCTGTGAAATGTTCCAGGTAACAAGAAAGACATTACAAATATATTTGCAGCAATTAAAAGACATTCATTTGCTGTTTATTAGCAAAAAGAGGAATAAGGCATATCATTATGAAATGACAATGCAAAAGAGTACCTGTTTAGATAAGAAAGGAATTATACCAAATGAAAAAAGCGGCTATGTAGATAATAT
>CAMBLS010000283.1 GCA_945868485.1 uncultured Lachnospiraceae bacterium
ATGCTCAAGGCAGGTTAGCTCTTCCTGTTGCGATTGATTTTATTCCAGTTGCTGTTGAACCAGTAGATAATGAATGTAAAAACTGCTGGAATCCCTCGTTCAACATCCAATACTTCAAATAATAGTTATTAACAGTACTTAATGCTCTAAATTTTATAATACGTTGTGCTAAGGCAATATCAGTTCTATCTACATTAGCCACTTGCCCCAATGGAGCCTCTGTAGTAAATAGTATATCGCCAATTTGTGGTATTCCTCGATGCATTATCTCCTCATAATCGGCTTCACGAACGTATTCTTTTGATAACTCATAGCATATTTTCCCATCTTTTATATTCTTTGCAGTTACTAAAAAAGTTCCTTCTTCTGTTTTTTCTGGTGTTTTTCCCCTATAATCGACAATTGAATCTAATTGCTTTGTTAAGGGAACAATCTCCCAATCTTTTGGTATCTTCCCAATCCATTCCACTCCACTATCCTTCATCTCTCTCATAGGTCAAATACCTCCTCAAGACTTCCAGATAGTTCTGTCTCTAAATCCATAATCTCTGCCATAATTTCTGCTGATGGTCTTGGAGCTTCATACTTATAGAAATATCTCGTAAACGGAATCTCATATCCCACCTTTGACTTTTTCTCATCTACCCATGCATCCGGTGCAAATGGAAGTACTTCTCTTTCAAAGTACTCTTTGATATCCTCTTTTAACGGAACATTTTCTGTATCACGAAGACTGGTATCCGGCTGTTTCTTTCCCTTTTTCAATACCAGATTGCCTTCTTCATCACGAAGCGGTCTTTCTACTGTAATCTTGGTATAACCAAAATCCTCGTCATCATAAATCTGGCTGATTTCACTCTCTTTAAAATCACCATATATCTTTGTAATCTCTGCAATATCTTCCTTAGAGATATCATTTCGCTTATTTCCTAATGCCTTTCTTCTCTTCACGAACATCTCATTGGCATTGATCAGCTGCACTTTTCCTTCTCTGACTGTACCTGCCTTTTTATTTGACAATACCCAGATATAGGTTGCAATTCCTGTGTTATAGAAAATATCATTCGGTAAAGCAATGATTGCCTCAAGCAGATCATTTTCAAGAATATATCTTCTGATTTCAGAAGGTCCGCTTCCTGCATCTCCTGTAAAAAGTGGGGAACCATTATGAATGATTGCAATTCTGCTTCCACCTTTATCAATATCTTTCATCTTTGATATTGCTGTCATAAGAAAAAGCATCTGTCCGTCACTTGCAGCCGGAAGTCCTGCTCCAAATCTTCCTCCGAAGCCAAGCTTTGCCTCTTCCTCTACTTTTGCCTTTTCATTCTTCCACTCACGTCCAAACGGAGGATTTGAAAGGATATAGTCAAATGTACTGCCTGCAAACTGGTCATCCGATAATGTGTTGCCATCCTTAATGTAATCAGCATTGTTACCCTTAATCAGCATATCAGCCTTACAGATTGCAAATGTCTGGTCATTGATTTCCTGACCGAACGATACAAGCTCTGTAGATGCATTCAGACTATGTAAATATTCCTCTGCTACAGAAAGCATACCTCCGGTTCCACAGGCAGGATCATAAATCGTCTTTGCCACATTATTGCCAGAAAGGATGTCATTATCATCATAGAAGAGAATATTAACCATAAGTTGGATAACTTCTCTTGGAGTGTAATGCTGTCCTGCATCTTCATTATGAGACTCAGAGAATCTTCTTATAATTTCTTCAAAAATATATCCCATTTCAAGGTTAGAGATTTCATTCGGATGAAGATTTCCTCTGTCTGTTGTATATTCCTTTAAAACAATATACAGAATCCCCTTATTTGCCATCGTTGTGATGTGTCCATCAAACTTAAATTTTTCCAGAATATCCCGCACATTTGCTGAAAATTTATTCGGATACTCTCTAAAATTCTCCTCAATGTAGTCAGGATCATCCATAAGTCTTTCAAATGTATATTTACTTGTATTGTAAAAATCCTTTTTTGAAGCCTTACGAAGTAAAATATCTTTCATTGGAAGATTCTTTACTTCATCGTATTTCTGTAATACCGCATCCTTCGTATCTGAGAGAATACAGTCAAAACGTCTGATTACTGTAAGTGGTAATATAACATCTCCATATTCATGTGGTTTATATACACCGGTAAGCTTATCTGCTATTGCCCATATTAGGTCTGCTTTCTGATCTATTTTTGCACTTCTCGTAGCCATTTACATTTTCCTCCATAAGGTAATTTACTTTTCTTTGTTATCTGGTACATAGTCAATCAAATCTCCAAAGTTACAATCCAACTCTTTGCAGATTTTTTCCAAAACAGATAGTTTCACCGACTCGCAGTTTGTCATCTTTGCTATTGTACTGGAGCTAAGACCAGTCTTGGCACACAAATCTCCTTTTTTCATTCCGTGGTCAATTAACTGTTTCCATAATCCATTATAACTAATTGCCATCCTCTTTTCCTCCGTTTAATGTGCAATCAATATCAAAATTATTTTATCACACAAAAAACTCCTTGTACAATTCGCATTTACAAATATCACATATCTTTTTTCAAATATTGAATATCTTTTTTAATTTATTCACAAACCTTTTGAATTTATCTGCTACAGATACTCTTTTCCTAATTGATGTGGTTAGAAGAAAAACATCTCCAATCTGCTTTCATTATAACGTTCAATCCATATTTACGATCGGGTAGGAGGTAAATAATTATTTTATTTACCGTCCTCCCACACCACCGTGCATACGGTTCCGTACACGGCGGTTCTTTAGTTTTCACATGTTTTCAAATAGAACTCTGTGAATGTTGGATATCCAAGTTCACGGAGTTTCTTATTGTTAAATGCAGTTTGCAAAACAAAATATCCACTGCAATACCAGTTTCCATTTCGCATATTGGCGCAAATCCACGCCTTTTCCTTATCCACACCTAACTTTTTGAGTTCTCTGTATTTTGTTCTGACCTTCTTCCATTGTTTCCAATAAATCGCCCTTATTTTATGCCGTAGCCATTCATCTGTTTCTTTTAAGAGTTTCTTCATATCTGCCATTCCAAAGTAGTTTACCCATCCTCTTATGAACTGTGTCAGTTTTAATGCACGATATTCATTTCCCCATCCATTACTTCTATTTGTCAGTTCTCTGA
>CAMBLS010000284.1 GCA_945868485.1 uncultured Lachnospiraceae bacterium
AATCCTCAGACATATGTACAGACGCTTTTGCAAATGCAGCGGCTTTCCCTTCCAATATCTGAAAATAATATTTTTCAATTTTAAGCATACAAGAATTATCAGCATCAGTTGGGGCAGAGTCTTTCCGACATTGCGGATGCCTTTATCCAAAGCTTTCAGGAACTTACAGGAAACGGAAATATACAGGAGGGGCTTGGCTTTTACAAAGAGGTTTTAAACCTGTTGATAGAAACAGAGATGCCTGAACAACCTTCTTCGAATCAGATTCCTGTAAGTCCACTGACAGAGATACAGCTTCTTGAACCGGAAGAGTTTGAGAAACTGACTAGTCAGCTAAAACAGGCAGGAGTATCGGATCATTTTTTGAATGCAGTTATTAGTCATAAAGTTGATGGACAGGGGTTTTTGAAGGAGGTTGCATGGCTACTTTCTGATGAGACGGTGTCGGATAAGGAGGCTGTTTTTGAATTACTGGAGGGGAAACCTTTTAAGCACATACTGAAAAATGAGATGAACAGGCAGTGGCTTTTACAGCCTGAAGAGGTTGCACAGGAACATAATGTAGATAAGCTGTATGAGCGTTTAAATAGCCAGATAAGCCGGTTAAATGAAGTGTTATCCCAGACAGTAAAGACAGATACACCTCTTGCAAAAACAGTTTCTAATGTAAAAGGAAATATCGATTTTATGAATCAGCTTAATCAGATGTTTACTTATGTTCAATTGCCATTGAAGCTTCAGGGACAGAATGCAAGTGGAGAACTGTTTGTCTATACCAACAAAAAAAGTCTTGCAAAAAAAGAAGGCAGTGTTAGTGCTCTTTTACATTTGGATATGGAACATCTTGGAAGCATGGATGTACATGTTTCTCTAAATAATCAAAAGGTTTCCACTAAATTTTATCTTCAGGATGAAAGTTCACTGGATTTGATTGCCCAAAATATTCACATTTTAAATGAAAGATTAGAAGGCAGAGGATACTCCATGAAGGCAGAGTTTATCAGCAGGGAAGGAACTACCAATGTTATGGATGAGATTCTTGCAAAAGATAAAAATATATCTGTTTTGGCAGGGTATTCCTTTGATGCCAGAGCATAAATCAGATTTCAGGTAATGCTATGATATAAAAGTGATAAAGGAGCAGAATGTAAGGAAATATGAAGGAAGAAAAGAATAAAATAAAACAGGCGATTGCACTTTCTTATGATCCTGATGATGATGCGCCTAAAGTCATTGCCAGTGGTAAGGGAGCACTTGCTGAGAGAATTATTGAGAAAGCACAGGAAGCAGATGTGCCTGTGCACAGAGATGACAAGCTGGCGGATACTCTGTCGCGGCTTGACATTGGAGATATGATTCCACCTGAGTTATATGAGGTAGTGGCAGAAATTCTTGTGTTTGTAGATGCAATGGATAAAATTAAAGCTAAAATGAACTTGAAAAAATAGATCAGGGAGAACAGATTGAATCAACGAGAAGAAGGAAAAAGATACGAGGAACAGGTGGCAGAGTATTTGAAGATGCATGGATTTATGCTGCTGGCACAAAATTTTAGATGCAGACAAGGAGAAGTTGATCTAATAGGAATCCATGAGGAATGTTTGGTGTTTGTGGCGGTAAAGTACAGAAAAAATTCTTCCGTTGGTATGCCGGAGGAGGCTGTAAATACTTTAAAGCAGCAAAGAATATGTAGAGTGTCAGATTATTACAGGCTGACTCATCCATGGGAAAGTGAAAGGCAGATACGCTATGATGTGGTTGCAATTTGTGGTGATCAGTTTTTGTGGCATAAGAATGCTTTTGTATACCAGCAAAAATCGGGAAAATATAGTTGGTAAAATTTTGTTTATTTGAAGGAGAGAGAATGGAGTTAATAAGAAAAAGAGTCAATGATCATATGAAAGTCAATCAATACAGGCAAATTAAATATCTGACCTTTCCGCTTTTAGAACAGGCTGGAATGGTCAGACATTTATTTTCTACCCGTATTGGAGGTATCAGCGAAGGAATCTATGCGTCCATGAATTTGAGCTATTCAAGGGGAGATGAGAAAAAGGCGGTAGATGAAAATTTTAGAAGGATTGCTGAAATATTTGAAGCCACACCAGATCGAATTGTTTGTTCCAAGCAGACGCATACCACAAATATCCGCAGAGTTACAGAGCAGGACTGGGGAAAAGGTGTTACACGCCAGTTGGATTATGATGATGTGGATGGATTGATCACAGATGTTGAAGGAACTATTTTGTGCACATCCTTTGCAGACTGTGTTCCCCTGTATTTTGTTGATCCAGTTCATTGTGCAATTGGGCTGGCTCATTCGGGATGGAGAGGTACGGTGAATCATATGGGAGCTGTTATGGTGACTGCAATGCAGGAGACTTTTGGAAGTAAGCCAGAGGAGATGCTTGTGGCAATTGGACCTTCAATTTGTCAGGACTGCTATGAGGTAGGTGAAGAGGTAGCAGAAAATTTCAGGGAAAACTTCCCAGGAGAATGGAAGTATCTGCTAAAAGAAGGAAAGGCAGAAGGAAAATATCAACTGGATTTATGGGAAGCAAACCGCCGGATTTTATTAAATGCGGGTATTGTGCCAGAGCATCTTGCTATAACGGATGTCTGTACCTGCTGTAACAGCAGCGTTCTGTTTTCACACCGTGCCAGTAACGGGAAAAGAGGCAATTTGGCTGCCTTTCTGGAATTAAGAAAGTCTTAACATTTTTCATAAGGAACCCTTAAAAAATATATGGTTTACTAATATTGTCAAACCAAAAGATAAATCATGAAAAGGAAGAAATACCATGACCAATATTTTAGTTTGTGATGATGATAAAGAAATTGTAGATGCTATTGAAATTTACTTAAATCAGGAAGGCTATCAGGTTTATAAAGCATATGATGGTGAACAGGCAATTAGGATGCTGAAGGAGCAGAACATACAGCTTCTTATTATAGATATCATGATGCCAAAGCTGGATGGCATTCATGCTACTTTAAAAATCAGGGAGTACAGCAGTGTGCCGATCATTTTCCTTTCTGCAAAATCCGAGGATACAGATAAGATTTTAGGACTGAATATAGGGGCAGATGATTATGTGACCAAGCCTTTTAATCCATTAGAGCTTGTTGCAAGGGTAAAATCAAACCTGCG
>CAMBLS010000285.1 GCA_945868485.1 uncultured Lachnospiraceae bacterium
AATTTTACAACACGCCCTATCATGGGATCATCATTCATGCAGAATTTTTCCATCTGCCGCTCTATGCCCCCGAAGATATCCCTTCCTTCTATGGATTTCACATTCATGAAGCTGGAAACTGCAGCAATAATTTTGCTAATACCGGCGGACACTACAACCCCAAACACCAACCGCATCCCTATCATGCCGGGGATCTGCCGCCAATCACTTCTTGCGACGGTTACTCCTGGATGTGCGTGTATCTTGAACAGTTAACGCTATCGGACGTACTTGGCCGCTCCGTTGTGGTGCATGCAAAGGCGGATGACTTTACGACACAACCAGCCGGAAACTCCGGAGATAAAATCGCTTGCGGCATCATCGAAGAATGGCGTGGGTAACAACGGGCTGCATAAAATAAAAGATACCTAGTGAGATAACTCAAAAAATATCTCACTAGGTAGTTATGACAAAAGGCGCTTCTCATGGCAAAACGCACTCTTCATGGCCAAAGGAACGTCCCCTAGAGTTCATATTCCCCGACCAGAATTTTATTCTCATTTTTCGTCATATGAATTGGTATATGTATAAATGGCAACAAACAATCTCCAAATTTCAGTGTAAACTTTCCGCCATCCCACTCATCTTTCGGAGTGAGCGGTTGAAGACCAGTCCTTGTTCTTCGCGCGATCATGTTCTCAGGTTCATATTCCAAATTAATTTTTTCATATGTGGTATACATGTAAATTTGAATTAAATGGATGTGCATGATTGCACACAATGCCTGCACGAGCAAATAACTGGCGCGAAACTTTGCTTTCACATCATACCATTTATCTGCCGCCGGAATATGGGATTTCATTTCAATTAAATGCGCGACCCACTCGTCCTCTCCTCTTTTTTCCAATACAATATGATCAACACGCTTTTTTAATCCTTCCGTTTTAGTATCTATAAAAAAATTAAGTTGCGTGTCTTTCTTATCCACATTACAAATCGCCAGGTTATCCTGTCCATGCACTCTAAAAAACAGTTGTGATTCTCCACCTTTGTCTCTTTCACTTAATACAAAACTACCTTCTTCGTTTTTTGTCCAAAATCCCTCAACAAAAAAATGATCCCTTATATGTTGTGTATATGCATCCACTTCTGTATGTTTCTCCTACCCTTGAATCTGCATGGTTTCATCAAAAATTTCATCTAAAGCATGATTAAATGATGGAATAATAAACCCATTATTCCCACACTCCAATTCTATCACATCCGTAGTGCCGTCCTTGAGATTAGTAAACTGATAAACTCTAACTTTATCACTAAAAATCATATCCGATTCATCATAAGCCAAACTTGGCTTTTCCTGCCCTTTTAGCCGAATCATATTATTTATATGCTGCAAAATGATGTCGCTGTGTGTTGTCGCAGTAATGTTTA
Source organism: uncultured Lachnospiraceae bacterium (assembly GCA_945868485.1). Taxonomy (GTDB): domain Bacteria; phylum Bacillota; class Clostridia; order Lachnospirales; family Lachnospiraceae; genus Suilimivivens. The sequence continues at coordinate 1,411 of CAMBLS010000285.1, forward strand.
CTCCCGCATTGACTAATCGAACTAATAACTGCCCCATTTTTTTCTGTAATGCAGGATGCAGGCACATCTCCGGTTCTTCATAAAACAAAGCATTCAATTCCGCTCTGTGCTCCAATAGTAACAATAACGGCGAAAGTTCTGTCACAACCGCAGATGTTATTCGGAAAGGATACCTTTGCGCCTTTCCACTTGGGATATAGTTCAGTTCCTTGCCCGCCAATGCACCGATCTCAATATTACCTTGTACCATTTCATTTTGTATAAATAGCGCTAATCCTTCGTAAATATCTTTTCCATGTTGTTCTTCTGATATATCATTAATTACATTTAAGAATTCAATGATCGGTCTGGAAAATGGCTGCGTTTGTTCTTTTTTTGTGGAATTCACTTCCATGTCAAACGTCTTTTTTCGGGCAAATGAATTGATAATGTCTTTGGTGAGCATAAATCCAGTACGTGCAGCCGGCAGATAAACATTCTCTTTTGAATCATCTTGAACCTTAAGCAATTGCGCGATCAAATACATGACATACGTATCCACAACAAACTTCTGCCTTATCTCTTTATCTTCTCCATCCAAAAAATCTATTCCAATAAAAGCTTTTATATCGTGATAGGCAAACTGTACTTTATCATCCTCCAAACAGATCTCAATTGCCCCGTCCAAATCATCCGGCATTTCCAATGATAATTCCTCTATTTGAACAGCATCACTATTAAATAACGCCTTTACAAACTGATCTTTATTTGCTCTTAACAATTCATTTACTATGTCCTGTAAATATGTCTTAATAGACAAAAAATCAATCGTTGCGGCATACGTCTCGCGAACTTGCTGTATTTTTTCATAGAATATTGCTATTAACTTCCGATAGGAATCACTCTGAAAGTTTTTTAACATTTTCCCATCAAACACAAAGTCTTTTACTATCGTTTGCATCGCCCATGCCAATGATAGCAAATAACTCTTTCCGCTGTTATTATCTCCTACAAATAACGTCAACGGAGCAAATTCCATCTCTGCTTCACGTATCTTGCCAAATTGTTTGACACTCATCTTCCAATATTTCATTCAGTTTCACCTCACAATATTCCATTCATTAATGTCTACGCTAAAAAACCTACTCTAAATCATTACCATTTCTTTTGGCTACTATTCCTTTTTTGCACATAGTTTGAAACTACGATTACTTTTTGTAAGTATAACACTCCGACCACCAATATTCAATTTTCAAATCGTATAAAATAGAACTATGCCATATAACTTTGGAAGTATATGAAAAGTACCGGACCGACTGAAAAGATTTTTCTGCACGTCAACCCGGTATGATCATACGTCATTACACAGTATTTGATTTTTCCCATCAAAGGCAATATGTATACACTTCGTATAGATGTCGGTTTCCGGCTCGATGAGTTCAAGGGCAAAGGATGCATGGTAACGGTTCAGTGTCCCCACGGTATCGGCGATGCCATTCCCTGTTCCGCCTGTTGTATTCCCGCGCTCTCCAAAATGTTCCAAAATCTTTTCCGGAAAAGGGACACCGCTATCATAAATGCGGATCTCGAAACAGTCGTTTCCTGCATCACCCATAATCAACAGCAATTCCCGGTGCATATTTTCCGACGAGAGAATGGCTTTGACAGCATTTTTCAATAAGTCATTGAGCATCCGCATAAACTCTGTGACAGATATGCCGATGTCCTGAATATATCCATCAATCGGTGCAGGAATCATCA
>CAMBLS010000286.1 GCA_945868485.1 uncultured Lachnospiraceae bacterium
TGCATAAGTATGTCTTGTAAGAAAATCATCTATTCTTCCACATACTCCTTTATCCTCCTTGTATTGTTCTCTCCATGTGTTAATATCAATTCTCTTACCTAAATGAATAAATTCCTGTGGCTGTCAGGTTATCTATTACGCCTGCTGCCACAGCTAAAACGAAAGGAGCATTACTATGAGCAATCAACATAAAAATCCAACCATCAGTTTCAGAATTACTGACGCTGAACGAAGACAAATTGAAACCCGTATTCTTGCCAGCGGAATGATGAAGAAAGATTACTTCGTCCGTTCTTGTATCTATAACCGTATCTGTGTCGTTGGCAAGAAAGAAACTATATATCCTTTGGTACAAACTGTAAATGCGTTGTATCTGCAATTACTTGAAATGCAAAAGGCATTTACCTCACCAGACTGCACTCCTGATACTCTTCCTTCTTTGGAAGCCATTAAAGAATTACAAATCGAATACACTAATATGCTAACAGCTATTATCAACCTGCTGGATGGAGCAAAATATCTGTGGGAAGGAGACCGCCACGAACAACAATCCTAATTTTCAATTCGGTATGTACGAACCCGCCACAGACTCTGTTATCATCAATACCGGTGAGAATTCCATTCTTGTTATCAGTTGCAAGGAATGTAATTCCTCTGTCATCTTTAATGAGCCGAATGATATTGTATATTTGTACCGGCTAGCGGAAGATTCACCGCTTACTTATGCAAAGCTTGCTTTGAGAGAAAACGGATTGCAGGATTATGTGGATGCGATGAATGAATTTAATTAAGTCAGTCTCAATCAATCTCATTTAGTCTCACCAGTCTCAAATAATTTTGAGACTGGTGAGACTATTATATTTCCCTGTCAATTAAATGCTGTAAATGTCTTTATCATTCTTAGTTTTATATTGAGATAATCGCTCAAATTCTTGCTCTCATACATATCCTCGTCTCTACAGTTCATAACAAATTCAACATCAACTCCTGTAAGATCCACTATATGCGCTATATTTACATTCGCATTCAGCATCTGTATGATCGCATATCTTACCATTCCGTACTGTGTAAACCTTCTAAGCACCACCTCGTCATCACTAATCTTCTTTTTATACTCATCAACTATTACTTTCATTACATACGAATATATAGAGCTCTGAACTGGCTTTTCACTTTTCCTCTGTGTATAAAAAAATCTCTGCCCCTTCTCCAGGCCATTCTCATCAATATGTTTTTTTACTAATACATACATCTCATATGGCATTTCCAAAAATATATTTGTTGTTCTATCCTTATTTAATATCCTCAGCTTGCGCCTCTCCAAATCAATATCTTCAACCATTATATCGCCCAATGTTCCCATTGAAATTCCATATAAAAGCGACATTTGAAACAAAATCCATACCTGGCGTTGTGCATTGGTTATTTTCTTTTTATTTTCAAAAAAACTAATAATAAAATCAACTTCTTTTTGTTGAAGCGCGGGATAACTTGTAACATCTACTATCATAATTCCTTTTTCGTGAAGTTTATCTCTGATTTCTCCGATAAGCTTATCTTGAAAAGGCTTCAAATAATAAAGATGTCTCATACGAAATCTGACGGATAAAACAAGGTCAAAGAAATTATTAAATGAATTCAAAAAGTCCAATATGGTACTTATACTTCTTTTCTTGTTATCGCTAGTCTTTCTCTTTTGTGGACAATTCTCTACATAAAATACAGTTGCCAATATTATTTCATCTCGTGAGAAACGCTCATTAAAAAATCTTTCTTCATCTCCCATATAAGAAACATTATTTTTCTGAATAAAATCCCGGATAAATGGTATAAAATAATCTCTTATCTTTGGCAAATAAAAGTCATATTGTGCCGTCTTTATCCTCTTGTTTTCATTCTTCTTATCTTCTTCTCTGAGTTTATCCTCATATTCTTTTAATAATTGTTCAAACATACACATCATAGCCTCCGTTATAAAAATACCATCAATAACTTACAGCTACATTATGACAACATTTCCAGTATTTTATTCGGATTACAATTTCTTCTCCACCTTCTCCAATTCATCCAACAATGCTGGTTTTCTTGGATATCTCTGCTTCAATTCCTCAATTAACGACTTAGCAGTATCATTACCCTTCCATTTTATAAGCTGTGCAATATTCTTCGTTATCTTCTTATATTCTCGTCTATCCTTTGCCCGAGCGCAACTCTCACTTATTTCCTTATAACACAACTCATATACCTGCTCCGGATATTCCTTCACCAAATATTTTCCATAATAAAACAAATCATACGGATTCTTCATTACATCTTCAAGCAATCTCTTCTTTTCATTTTCGGAAATAAGAATACTACGATAGCAAACAGTTCGCTTGCTATCCTTTAATTCCTCCAATAAGCACTCGTAATTCTCATTCCATGCACCGCACTCTTTATAAATCTGTTTCAAAACATCCCAGAACTTCTCATTTCCCATTAATAGCAGCTTTTTTGCCTGTGCGATTTGCTTTTCCGTATTGTTTGCTGTCTTGTATATGTCATATAGCATGTTATTCCAATCTTCCGGATCACCACTATGATAATGCCATGTATTTTCCGCATTTGCTTTCTCTAAACAAAGTTTCTCTGCTTCATCATAATTCTTCTCTTCCATAGCATCATTGATAGCGATAATACGGAGTTCATTTATCGAAATATTCTGATATAGTTCCTTCTGCGTATTCTTTTTGCCATATAAATGTCGATGTAAAAGGTATCTTACAATCAAATCTTCTTTTTTCGTGTATTCCGGGAAATAATTCTCCTGTGAATTTTCCAACAGGGTATCCAAAATCTTTTCAAGTTTCTTTGCGCTCTTTTCATCGCATAGGCAAATCCCACCTTTCAGCAGTTCATAACGCCAGTCAGTCCAACCATCAAACACACTCTTTTTTGCCTCTTTTATAATCAATGCAAGTGCCTGATCACGCATTTGTTTGTCCTGTTTTTCGATTTCTTTTATGCATTTTTCTATTAATTCGTATGTACACATGATAACATCCGTAAGCATTCCTGAACTACTATCTGCATGAGATGCTAACTTAACACCAGATACCAAAATATATGTAGCCGCCTCAAGTGCA
>CAMBLS010000287.1 GCA_945868485.1 uncultured Lachnospiraceae bacterium
TGGTCATGGTTCCAAGGGATGGCATGCAGTCAATAATGATATAGTCGTATTGCTCTCTCTGGATTTCGATGTATTCCCGCATGATCATCTCTCTGCTCATCACATTGGCCAGAGTCAGTTCCATAACGGACAATTCAATATTACCTGGAAGCAGATCCACACCTTCCTCGTGGTGATAAATACCTTCTTCCGGATCGATATTCTTCTCATTTACGATATTCATAAGAATCGTTGCCAGTGTTGTCTTAATCTCATCCGGCTCCCCGATACCAAGACTGGCACTTAAAGAACCCTGCGGATCCGCATCAATCAGGAGCACTTTCTTACCTTCCTTTGCTAATCCAATGCCTAAATTTACTGCTGTGGTAGTCTTGCCGACTCCACCTTTCTGGTTTGCAATAGAAATAACCTTACACATTTTTCTTTTCCTCCTTCTTTCTCTGGCGTTCTTTGCGTTTATAATCTTTCTCTAAAAGTGCGATAATCTCCTCCTTCATTTGCTCAGCACTGTAATATCGTGGGAAATACTTATACATTTGTGAGTTCTTGAAGATAACTCTGCTCATATCTGACTTCTTGATTTCACTCAGGATCTCATTGATTTTCTGCTGGGTCAGCTTCTTTTCCTGGCTCAAAGCCTTGATCCTCTTAGCCTGAGATACGGAAGGAGCTGCCTGCGCGTAATCCATACCGTTCAGTACCCATTTCTGCTCAACTTCAGATAAAAAGGAGAGTTCCACCGCTGGATTAAAGGAGATTTTTCCCTCATCCAGCATATCCATTAACTCCGGAACCAATAATGTCAGACGAATATACCTGAGTACCTGCCTCGGACTTTCCCCTGTTTCCTTTCCGATCAGCTGAATCGTCTTGGGTCCCTTGATGGATTCCAGCTGTCCTTCCTGGGTTCTTCTTTGTTTTCCGGTTTTTCTCTTCATCGCTTCATTCTTCATGTAGTAAGCAAATGCCTTCTCACTGAACAGGATCTTATCCCGATGCAGATTGGAGTCCACCATGGAAATGATTGAATCCTCTTCTTTCATATATCGGATGATCACCGGTACCTGGGTATATCCAAGTTTCTCGGCACAATACTTTCTTCGATGTCCGGAAACGATCTGATATACGCCCTCCCTTGTCGGCATCACGATCAGCGGATTTATAATTCCATATCGCTCAATACTTTCCATAAGCTGTGCCATGGCCTCATCTTCTTTGACTTTAAATGGATGATTTTTAAATGGCCTTAATCTCTCCAGTCCGATTTCTACGACCTTCTCACTCTCAGGATGAAACAGTTGCTTTTCTTCGCGCGGATTGCTGTTCGCATTCTTTTTGCAATTCATTAGAATTCCCTCCTTTTTTGGCTATTTAAATGCAAATAAAAATGCCCATTCACGAGACCATTTACAGATCTGTGAATGAGCATTGTCATTCGATAACTTATATAGAGTTGTCATTCAATGAATTTTTGCTAAGAAAGTACTGATTTTAACAATACTTAACGCTAACCATACTGGCGAAAACAGCATCGTCGCCATAATTCCTTAGAAGAATTCATTTTCATGTTTTGGAAATAGGTACTTTTTTGTTGGGAAAATTTCTTTGCCCGGGTCCCCATTTCGTTTGCAATTCCGAGGGTAAAACGGAGCGTTTTTACACCGTTACAAAGACAAATCGGAATGATTTCGCAATTTCTGCTAATCATTCCGATGTCCACCGTCGACAAGAGGATTTGAACCTCCGACCCTTCGCTTAGGAGCACCACGCCACGGTGTCAAACACAGTTAAGCGAAGTGCTCCTAAGTCAAGTAAAATCAAGGCTTTTTTCGGTTCCGAATCCCGTCCGAGACAATCCTTGTTATTCTTTGTTATTAGCTGTACACCCCTTTTTGTTAGCAAACCTTTGGCATTTGCCACCATTTGGGGAATGTTCACGAGAAAGTTCGAAAGCATAAATATCGATCACCGGAAACCTCTGACAAAACGGAAATGGTGAAACAATATTCAATTTTTCGAATCATTCTTTTTACAGATTTATTATACTACAAGAATACCAATTTGTTAAGAACTTTCGTCCACAACTATTTTTGCATACTCTTTGCAAGAGAGGATAGAAGAGCAGCCATTTCAGGATTAGATAATACTTTTGAAAGTAGCTCTGCATCCACCCCTTCCGGTACCTGCACCGTATTACCAGCTGGTGCTTCATGGAGCTGCGGATCTAAGTTCTTTTTATTATAGAAAGCATCTTCAAACAATTCCGCATTCCTTCTTCTGTCATCATCTATGATATGAGAGTAAACATCTGTAATCATATTGACCTGGGCATGACCGGAATCACCCTGAACAGCTTTGATATCTCCACCATTGAGTTTCAATTTGTAAGTAACACTGGTATGTCTTATACTGTGAAACACAACAGGGGGAAGATCATGTTCTTCAATCAGCTTTTTTAATCCCTTTCTCACAAAAGATCCACTGACAGGAAGACCATAAGAAGTTGCCATGATCAGTCCATAATCCTGATATTCTTCCCCCAGAACTTCTTTGATTTCCCTTTGAGAGTTTTTCCAGTCTATCAGCATCATTGCCACACTCTTTGGTAAGAAGATTTTTCTTACGCTACTATCAGTTTTTGGAGTTTTTAAGATACGAACGGTTTTGCAACGTTTGCTTTCTTCCGGAAAGATCAATAACACATCTTTTCCATCTAGTTCTTTAACAGCTTCTTTTGAAACACGCTGCAACTCCTTATTCACATATATGTAGGCTCTTCCTTCTTGAATTGCTTCCGGAGAAATGTCTACACAATCCCATGTAAGACCCAGCAGTTCACCAATACGAAGTGATCCGGCAAATGCCAAATTCAATGCAAGTTTTGTAAATTCATCATCACATACTTCGATTGCGTACATTAATTGTTCTGCTGTCCAGATTTCTCTTTTCTTTGCTTTATGCTTTGGAACTGTCGCATGGATACAAGGATTCTTTTCCATAAGCTCCCATTTTACAGCTTGATCAAAAGCACTGCGAAGAAGCTTATGGATATCTCGAATAGTACTTGTGCCTACCGTTTCATTTAATCTTTTTCCAAAGATCGGATTGATTACTGCA
>CAMBLS010000288.1 GCA_945868485.1 uncultured Lachnospiraceae bacterium
GATGAGAACAAAAGTGCCGTTTATGAGCGTATGATTTCTGAGAGAAATAATATTGCGGCTACTTATAAAGCTGAAGGTGAGGAAGAGGCAAAAGAAATTTCCAACAATACCAATGCGGAAATTATCGTTATGCAGTCTCAGGCGGATGCGCAGGCAGCAGAGATTATTGCAAAAGGCGAGGCAGAATACATGAGGATTTTAAGTGAAGCATATAATGATCCTGATAAGGCAGATTTCTACCTGTTCCTGCGAGCTTTAGATGCTGCCAAAGCAACGATGACAGGAGATAATAAGACATTGATTATCGATGAAACTTCTCCGATTGCACAGATTTTTTACTAAGTCATTGAATTACCTTCTGGAAGTGTTGGTAATCCTTACAGGAGTTCCAGTCGCCACCCCAGGTAAATCCATGCTCTTTGAATAATTTGTAGCATAAATCATTTTCGTCGATTTTATAAGGGAAATTTTGGGAGCGGTCAGCGTATATCTCACTGCCTTCGGGAGAGATGTAGGTTTTGCCGCTTCCATCTTTATTAAAGACAACATAGGGGTTATAAAAGGGATTAATGTCAATGGCACATCCGATGGCATGTTTAGAAAGGCTGTCGGTGCCGTCCACAACCCTGTAATTAAAGCAGGAAGTGTTATTGTCCAGCATGGAAGCAGTATCGTCCCCGCCATATTCGTCAATCAGTCGGATTTTCTCTATCTGATATTCATTTCTGTATAACTCATAAAAAATCTCTACCAGGTCATGAGCAATTTCCTGATTGCAGATTAGCTCACCGCTTTGGACTTCTCCGTTGAAATCATAGTAAAGTACATTCAAATAGCGCAGATCCTCATAGGAAATGACGAGAGGAGAAATTTCATTTTCTGAGACAGGGTAGGAAATTCCGGTAATTCGGGCAATTATGTCATCAGTCAAAGGCTGATAAAAGAAGCCTTCTTTGTAATGGATACTTTCTGATGATTCAGGGGTGCCGAAAGGCTGTGCAGTGGCTTCTGGCATGGGAGAAGCCGATGGGGTTGGAGCCGGCGTTGCATAAGCAATGTCAGGGTTGGTATCGGCATATTCAGAGAGAGTTTCTCCATTTGTCAGAACCCGGACCAAAACAGAACATACTAATATAATGAAAGCTAACAGCCCTAAGGGCTTTATCCATTTATCCATACAAACTCCATTCTGCGTTTAACGCTGCATTGTTATTTGACTATGATACGATAAATCACATTCTATTGCAAATAAAAACAATATCCTGTACAATATAGTGCGGATATAAAACCCGTAAATATACACAAAATGAAGGAATTATGATGGGAATTGTAAAGACCGAAGACCTTGTTTTTGAATATATAAGAAGAGATGAAGAGGGCAATGTAGAAGGGATTACCCGCGCGGTTGACGAGGTAAATCTGGATATTAAGCAGGGAGACTTTGTGGCAATTTTAGGGCACAATGGTTCCGGTAAATCCACACTTGCCAAGCATATCAATGCAATTCTTTATCCTACGGAAGGAACTGTCTGGGTGGACGGAAAGGATACTTCCAAGGATGCAAACCTTTGGGATATTCGTCAGGAAGCTGGAATGGTATTCCAGAACCCGGATAATCAGATTATAGGACAGGTAGTCGAAGAGGATGTTGGTTTCGGACCGGAGAATCTGGGCGTGCCCACCAAAGAAATCTGGGAGAGAGTAAAGGAGAGCCTTAAAGCAGTGGGAATGTATGAATTTCGAAAGCATTCACCTAATAAGCTTTCGGGCGGTCAGAAACAGAGAGTTTCCATTGCGGGTGTGATTGCCATGCATCCTAAATGTATTGTACTGGACGAGCCTACTGCCATGCTGGATCCTAATGGGCGCAAGGAAGTAATCCGAGCTGTCAGGGCATTAAATGATGTGGAAGGAATTACCATTATCCTGATTACCCATTATATGGAAGAAATTATTCATGCAAATAAGGTATTTGTCATGGATAGAGGTAGGATTGCCATGGAGGGGACACCCAGAGAAATTTTCAGTCAGGTAGAAAAGTTGAAATCTTTAAGGCTGGATGTTCCACAGGTTACTTTGCTGGCGCACGAATTAAGAAAAAGTGGACTTGCAATCCCGGAGGGAATTCTTACCTGTGAGGAACTGGTAAAGGTGCTGGGGTTAAAGTAATAAGAGGTATAGGAATGTCTATTATTTTAGATCATGTAAATCATATTTATGAAGCCGGAACAGCTATGGAATTCGCGGCGCTTAAGGACATCAATCTTGTGATACCGGATGGGCAGTTTATTGGTCTGATTGGGCATACAGGCTCTGGTAAGTCCACGTTGGTGCAGCACCTCAACGGGCTGCTTGCCCCCACCAGTGGCAATATTTATTATAATGGTGCCGATATCCACGACAGTGATTACAATAAGAAGGAGCTACGCAGTAAGGTTGGACTTGTTTTTCAGTATCCCGAGCATCAGCTGTTTGAAATTGATGTTTTTACAGATGTGTGCTTTGGACCGAAGAATCTGGGACTGGATAAAAAGGAAACGGAGCTGCGTGCTTATGCTGCCTTGAAGCAGGTAGGGCTTGAGGACGAATACTTTTATCAATCTCCCTTTGACTTGTCAGGCGGTCAGAAACGCCGGGTAGCCATTGCAGGAGTGCTTGCAATGAAGCCAGAAGTGCTCATCTTAGATGAGCCTACAGCCGGACTGGATCCTAAGGGGCGGGATGAAATTCTGGATCAGATTGCAAAGCTCAGGGAAGAGACCGGGATGACGGTAATTCTGGTTTCTCACAGCATGGAGGATGTTGCAAAGTATGTTGACAGGATTATCGTTATGAATCGGGGAAAGGTTATGTTTGACAACGAGCCGAAAGAGGTATTCCGTCATTATAAGGAACTGGAACAGGTGGGGCTGGCAGCACCGCAGGTAACTTATATTATGCAGTCACTGCGATCGAATGGGTTGAATGTAGATACAGATATTACCACTATAGAAGAAGCAAAGACAGAAATACTCAGGGCTCTGAAACGATAAATAGGGCAAGTGTGCATTACGAAGAAGCGAGGCAATATGTTAAGAGATATTACATTGGGACAATATTATCAGACAGATTCG
>CAMBLS010000289.1 GCA_945868485.1 uncultured Lachnospiraceae bacterium
TTACAATTGAAATCAGGTTTTTCTTCATAACAGGTACAACCTTTCTTCATTAATAAGAACTTAATGAATTATAAATTTTTATTTCTACCCTTCTGTTTCTGGATCTTCCTTCTTCTGTGGAATTATCCGCTATGGGAACATATTCTCCCCTTCCCGAGTGTTTGACCCTGCTCATATCCAAGGTTGTATTTTCTTTCAGGTAATAGAAAACGGATAAGGCTCGCCCGCTGCTCAATTCATCATTATTAGAATATTTAGCGCCGGACATGGGCACATTATCTGTATGCCCCTCTATCTCAATAGTACCCTCACTATATCTTTGAAGGATAATACCAAGCTGATTCATTAACGGCAACGCCTCCTTTTTGATTTCAACCTTTCCCGAATCAAACAGAAGTGCTCCGTTTAAGGTAAGCTGTACATATTGTGCCGTAAATTCAATGTCTACTTCCTTATCTAAATTCTTTTCTTTCAGAGTTTCTTCAATCTTTTCCGCCATCTCTTCAGAGGCTTCCAGCTTTGCTTCCTCCATGATTTCATTTGCACTTTCCAGATTTTCCGGTATCGTGTCGCCTTCCGCATCCCGTCCGGTGCTATTGATATACTGGTCAAGCTCATTCAGCTGGCTTACACCGTTACTGATCAGGACGCCATCACCGATAGCGGTTGCTCCCGCCGAAAAAATGCTAAAAGTCTGATTAAAGGAAGCTGCCAAAAGTTCAAACTTCTGTGCATCCATGGTAGACATGGAAACCAGCATTACGAAGAAGCACAGAAGCAGATTCATAAGATCTGCAAAGGTGGACTGCCATGCCGGGGCGCCTTTAGGCGGTTCTTCCGGTTTTCTCTTAGCCATCCTCCTCACCTCCATCATCCTGGGTAATTCTGTCACCCGGTGCAAGGAATGATTTCAGCTTTTCCTCTATAACTCTAGGGTTTTCTCCTGCCTGTATGGAGAGGAGACCTTCTATCATAATCTCTTTAATCATAATTTCAGTTGAATTATTGGCTTTTAGCTTCGATGCAACCGGCGCACAAATCCAGTTTGCCAGTAAGGAACCATACAGGGTTGTAATCAGTGCAACAGCCATAGAAGGACCAATGCTGGAAGGATCATCCATTTCGTAAAGCATGTTAACGAGACCTATCAGAGTACCAATCATACCCCATGCAGGTCCCATCGCTCCCAACGTATCCCAAAATGAAATTTTGTTCTTATGTCTGTCCTCCGTACTTACCAGTTCCGTTTCCATAATTCCGCGTACCAGATCCGGGTCTGTACCATCTACAATCAGAAGGATTCCCTTCTTCATGAACTCATCCTCAAGATCACCTGCTGCCTCCTCCAGTGAAAGCAAGCCTTCCTTTCTGGCAACATTAGATAAGTCAATAATCTTCTGTATCATTGCTTTTACATCTGCACTGGGTGCTTTAAAAATCAATGTGAAGCTTTTTAATCCTCCAAGGAAATCTGCCATGGAGTAAGAAGCCATTACACAGAAAAATGAACCTCCCAAAGTGATGATAGCCGATGGCACATCTATATAACGTCCTATATTTTCAATGCCCGCATTATCAATAATACCGTATGCGCACATTACGAAGCACAGCAATAAGCCTAAGATCGACGCTAAATCCAAAACTTTTCACCTTTTTTACGTTATACCGCAAAAATATCCTTTCTATACGATTTTACAAGATTTTTCACATCTTGTCTACTTTCTTTTACAATTATTTTTCTGCCGGTGGTAAAAGAGATTACAGTATCAGGCGTTTCCTCCACCAGTTCAATTAAATCCGGATTAACCAGTACTTTACTCCCATTTATTTTGGTCACTTCAATCACGAGCTGTCTCCTTTTATACAAAACACCTAAAGGGAACCACTAAATCGGTTCCCTTACAGCTATGTATTTTATCATCTTATTCCATTGATACAGGATCTGTGTCCATGCATCCTTACATTATCTCTTCAGATTTGTCAGTTCCTCAAGCAGCGTATCTGAAACAGTAATAATACGGCTGTTTGCCTGGAATCCTCTCTGAGTAGTAATCATTTCTGTAAACTCTGCAGACAAGTCCACATTGCTCATTTCCAATACGCCGGAATCCATACGTCCGCCGCCTACAGTAATGTCTTCGCCAATTCCGTCAAAATCGCCGGAGTTCATGGTTGCTGAGTACAGGTTATCGCCTTCTTTGGCAAGACCAGAGGGATTTGCAAAGGTGGCGGTGGAAATCTGCCCCAACAATCTTGACTGTCCATTATCATAAGATGCATAAATCATACCATCTTTCTGAATGGTAACACCGCTCATCTCCCCGATTTTACGTCCCGAACCATCACCCGTAGAGGTTCCTGCCACTGCACTGATGGTAGAAGTTCCATTCACGTTGTAATTAAAGGTGGCAGAAAAATCAATCTCTATATTTTTAAAGTTAGGATACTTAGTAGCATCAAACTGTAATGTAATTGATTTTTTACCAGCAGTACCTGCAGTACCATCTACATTTTCAAAAGTTCCCTGTCCTTTCACATAATTCAACGAAGCTGATCCCCAGCCACCTGCACCGGCAACAGCTGTAGAACTTAATGTAATTCCGTCTTGGGCAATTGCATTTCCACTAGCATCAACAATAGAATCCAGCCGAACATAAAAATTACCATTATCCTTGCTTGCAGTACCATTGGCATTCTCATGAATACTAAACTTCGCTGTATATTTATAGCCCTGGCTGTCATAAAACTCAAGATTCATAACCCTTCCGGAAGAACTGTTTACATCCGTATCATTCTTATCCACAATACCACTGATGGTCGCTTTGGTAGTTGCCTCCGGTGGATAAGTCATATTTTCCGGAGTCATAATACGCAGAGGAGACACAGTATCACGTTTAATTGTCTCTGCCCCTGTAGCCGGGTCCTTAACTACCTGCCAGCCCATAACATTGTAACCGGTGCTGGTCATGGCAAGATTTCCCTTTCCATCTACATAAAAGGAACCGTCTCTTGTAAAGAAATTATCTGAGCCATTGCTTACTACAAAAAACGCATCTCCTGAAATCATCAAATCAAAGGGATCGTTGGTGGTCTGGGATGCACCC
>CAMBLS010000290.1 GCA_945868485.1 uncultured Lachnospiraceae bacterium
TAAAAGAAATCTGACTATGATTAACGGGTAATTTATGATATGCTTGTTGGGACTTTTTAAAAAATTATGAAGACAATGGATAAATTACTTCGTTATAGTTTATGAAAGTAAGAAAGCAGAAAGTGAGGTGGGAAAGATAAGTACTGTAGTGAACAGGGCGGTCTGCACGGAAAACAGGCTGGCTGAGCTGATTGATACCTATGATAAGCTTGTTTTTTCCATCTGCTATAAGCTGACCGGTGATTACTTTACATCCGAGGATTTGATGCAGGAAACATTTTTATCTGCTTTTCAGAAGTATGATACTTTTGATGGTGTGAATGAAAAGGCATGGATCTGTAGAATTGCCACCAATAAGAGTATTGACTATCTAAGAAGTGCCAGTCGCAGGAGCGTTCCAACGGAGGATGCCTTTTTTGAAACAGAAGTTGAAATGAGAGGTTCTCCGGAGGAAATTTGCATGGAGGAAGAAATTAAGAAGGAGCTTATTAAGAGATGTGAAGAACTGAGACCGCCTTACAATGAAGTGGCGAAAGATTATTACATTAAGGAACTAAGTGCAAGGGAAATTGCTACAAGGCGTGGTCAGAGCGTAAAGACTATACAAACACAGATATACCGAGCAAGAGAATTGTTGAAGAAGAGATATGGAAAGGAGGAGACGGCATGAGAGAATATCCTACAGATGAAGAATTAGAGATCTTTATCAGACAGATGGAGCAGAAGGAATTGTATGCACCTATACATATGAAAGAACAGATTTTAAACCAGGCATTCCCGAAGCAAAGTGGGGAAAAGCAGGATGAAAAAGGAAGTCATGATGCGACAGTTTACAGCTTGGCATATCGACTTAAGATTGCAGCAGGTATGGTAGCAGCAGTGCTTATGCTGATACTTCTTCCTGTTCAAAGTGCAGACAGAGGATACGAAGAGCCTGCGTCTTCCAACACGAAAGCTAATGTAAACAGTGTAATTAATGAGAGAACCAGAGAATGGAATGGAAAAATAAACGCCTGGTTTCAACAGATTGGAAAAAACGATTTAGAATTAATTTTTGAAAAAGAAAAAGATGATAACGGAGGAATTGAAAATGAAAACTAAGAAAAAAAACAGATTTTTAACCTTTTGTTTCTCATGCCTGCCAGGAGCAGCAGAAATGTATATGGGATTTATGAAGATGGGTCTTAGCCTGATGCTTGTGTTTTTTGCGATTATAATCATTGGGACATGGATTAATCAGGGAATTCTATCTGCTCTTGGGGTTGTGGTATGGTTTTACAGCTTCTTTCATGCAAACCATCTTGCCAGTTTAAGTGATGAGGATTTTGTACAGGTGGAGGATCAGTATCTTATGGGCATGGATGCGCTGCCTGAGATGAAGATTTTATTTGAAAAATATCACAACCTGCTGGCATATGGATTGATTTTTGTTGGTGCATGCTGCCTGTGGGGGTCTGTGGCAGATCTTTTAAACGATCTGCTTCCAGAACAGTATGATTTCATTGTAAGAATTATGTGGAGAATCGGGGATTATGTTCCCAGTGTGCTGATTGGTATTGTAGTGATTGTTGTTGGTATCAAGATGATTAAAGGCAAGAAAGTAGAGCAGGATGAGAAAGGGGAATAAGGATGGAAAAGCAGACAATCAGAGTGCGGAGGGTAGGTACAGTCACTTTTGGAATTGTATTGATAGTAACAGGGGTACTATTTCTTCTTAAAATATTCTTTCCGGGTATTGACTATGGTGTGATTGTTCATTTTTGGCCGACAATCCTGATTGGATTAGGAACTGAAGTGTTGCTGGGATGCAGATGGAAAACCTTTGAGATTAGAAATGAAATGGGACAGCTGGTGGAGCAGAGCAAGGTGGTTTATGATGTGCCGGCAATTTTACTTACCATTGTGCTTACCGGATTTTCCCTGTGCATGGGAATTATGGATGTGGTGCTCAGCCATGCACAGGGCATTTCACAGCATATTCATTTTTAATCTGTCTTGCAAAGCTTATTGTGTCGCTTTCTTTGCAAATTCTGTATTCACCAAATCAGCATAAGGAACCCGTTGCGGCAGCTCGCCACCTTCTTCCAGGATATTTTGAAGCAGTGTAAAGGAGTCTTCTTCAAAAATCAGATTATCCTTCCAGGTGTCCTGCTCATGATATCTGGAAATAATGGTGGTGAGTGTATCAAGATTAGTTTCTTCAAATTGAGGCTGTATCACTTTGGCAATCTCCTCAGGGGAATGGGATGTTACATATTCCATTCCCTTTTGCAGTGCATTGGTAAAGGCCTGAATGGTGTCGGGATTGGCTTCTATATAACTTTTCTTTGCGGAAAAGGAGGTATAAGGAACATAGCCGGAGTCTTCTCCAAGGGAGGCAACTACATAGCCATCGCCCTTTGCTTCCAGGGCGGTTGCATGGGGTTCAAATTCTACTGTAAATTCTCCCTGACCACCGGAAAAGGCAGCTGCAGTAGAACCAAAGTCGATGCTTTGGTCAATGGTAAGATCCGTCTTAGGATCGATTCCGTGCTTCATCAGGATAAATTCAAATACCATTTCAGGCATTCCCCCTGCACGACCTCCTAAAACAGTACTTCCTTTTAACATATCCCAACTGAAGTTTTCAATGGGCTCTCTGGCAACAAGAAAGTTTCCTGCACGCTGGGTAAGCTGTGCAAAGTTTACTACATAATCCTGAGTGCCTCCGGCATAAGTATAGATAGTGGATTCACATCCCATAAAACCGATGTCTGCTTCATCTGTGAGGACAGCTGTCATGGTTTTGTCGGCACCGAAGCCGGTTACCAGAGTAAGATCAATCCCTTCTTCGGCAAAGTATCCCTCCTCAATGGCAACATACATTGGGGCATAAAAACAAGAATGGGCTACTTCATTTAATGTAATTTTGGTCATTCTTTCAGTGGAAGAATCGTCATTCTTTGCACCGCATCCAACGACGATACCGGCAATCAAGGTAAGGCTTAGGGACAGGCTGATTACTTTTTTTAACAATCTTTTTTTCATAAATGCCTCCGTTTATATTCGATGATTTATCTTATACGGTGGGATGAAAAAGTTGCCTGTACCAAAGGGAC
>CAMBLS010000291.1 GCA_945868485.1 uncultured Lachnospiraceae bacterium
AGAACAATTGTAAAGAAAGAAATTCAAGGAGCAATCTCAGACAAGAACTATGTTTCTGCAGAAAGGGCAGATTCGGATGAGACAGTCATGGATCTGTCTGGTTCAGAAGAGGAACCGATTGCTCTTGATGAACATATTATAAAAAATATCTCAAATGCATTGGATGCATTCCGAGGTATATAGAAAAGAAGCAGCCTTTTGATGGGCTGCTTCGATTTTTGTCGAAAAGTTTTTCAATTCATAAACCATTCATAACTGGCTCATAAGTTGCTCATAAATAGCCGTTCTATAATCAAACAATGGTGAAGTGGAGAACGAAAGGAATTACTTTTGTTTTCGGAGACCGTCAAGGAGTCCACGGAGCGTATGTAAAGCCAGATCTTTTTCTTCATCTGTACAGTCATTTAGCTCATAAATGATCTGTTCGATATAAGGATTGGCAGGTGGCTTGTCGTAGAAGATGACGGAATCAAGCGAAATATTCAAGTATTTGGCTAATAGACTCAGAGTTTCAAGTCTGGGGTTAGCATTATAGTTCTCAATATCAGATATTGTGCGTAAGGAAACGTGCACATTTTCAGCCAGAGCATTCTGTGAAAGATTCCTGCGAAGACGTTCTTCTTTTACAAAGTCTCCGAGCAACTTTTTTTCCATCATTTTCATCACCTCACTTAATGCATATATTTTACTCTAGTTCTGCAGTATATGAAATGCGTTATGATACGCATAATAACGCAATATAATACACATTACAAAAATATACAGGAATCACGAAGGAGAAATGATAGGTTGAGTTACACAGAACGGGTTGAGAAAAGCAGGAATTTGCTAAAAAAATCTTGCACCAATATTTGGAACACCCTTCTGTTAAATATGCAGAATATGAGTCGAATACACCTCGTATAGCACATAATAAAATATGGATCAAAAAGAAAGTCGAATTGGGAAAGCGCCGATTCGGCTTTCTTTTTGTATGTCGAAATTTATCGAAAATTGAGATACGGTGCCGGTCCCCGCCTTCTGGGATTTCAAAAGAAGAACGAAATCAAAATACAGGAGGATAAAGAATTGGATGAATTTACATATACCGGTTCCAAAATCAAGAACCAATTTACCGCATATTTACTGGCACAGATTCGGGGAGCCCGACAAAATTACTTAAGAAAAATGCTGCGGATTAGCAGTAATGAAATGCTGGCAGAGGACTTGACAGTGGTAGAAATTGGAATTTCAGTGGAAGAGAGTCTGGAGATGGAATATCGCGAAGAACTGTTAATGAGGGAGGCAGATGGGTGCTATCCGGAATGGGACGAGATGAAGGATCAGAAACTTGTCGAGGCATTGCTCTTACTGCGTGAGGATGAGAGAAAACTGATCTATCAGCATGTGTTTGAAGAACGGACGTTTGATGATATAAGCCGGATCAATGGTTTGCCACCTTACAAGGTGAAAGGAATTTATTATTATGCAATCCGTAAGATCAGAAAATGGATGGGAGGTGACAAGTAATGAATTTTGAAGAAGTGTTGTTCCGGGCGAAGATGGGAGACCATGTAGCTACTGAACAGATAGTAGAGATGTTCCGACCGTTGCTGATAAAGAACTCTTTGATTAATGGAAGATTTGATGAGGATCTGTACCAGGAGTTGAGAATTGAAGTATTGAAGTGCATTAGAAATTATCGGGAAATGGAGTAGATACTGTTTAGAATAGCATAATTATGTAGGCAGAGCAGGAATGATTGCTGGTGTAAAGATAAGGTTCCTGCTCTGTTATTATTATACAGAGTTATTTGGCTTTGGAAGCACAGAAAGCCCTATATTAAATAATTAAGCAATCCCTGCTTAATATAGAAACGAACTATAATTAATGCAGAGCAGGAATTTACTTGAAGCAAATCTTTGTGTAAAATAAGGTAGAAAAATTATGTTTTGTGCAACGGTTAAACCAACGATTAAAGCAAACATCAATGCCACGGAGCTACTGAGCGGAACTAGATGGTCGATTGTAGATATGGTATGCTATAAGCAATCAAACTGGCGGAGGTACGAGTATGGAAGAGCAGCAGAATCCATTGACTTATGAAATTATCAAAGCGGCGGTTGCCGGGGAAAAATGGGCAACAGAAAAAGTTATTGCACACTACGATTCTTATATTGAAGAACTTGCCACAGTAAAAGAGAAGCAGCCGGATGGCAGCGTGAGAACCTTTGTGGACGAGGATATGAAACAATCCATTATTTTGAAACTGCTGGAGGAGATACCGAACTTTCCGATGGAGGAAGCAGAGAGGATAGCAAAAGAGGAAACAGATGAGGAGATATAATACTTGCGTATAGTGGTGTCTGATTTTACGAAGTATCGGGCTTGAAAACGGTTCGAGGGCACATTATTTGGTAGAAAAGCCCGAAATAGGCCCTATATGTGGGAGAAATCTGGCTCGTGCAGAAATCAGAGTACATAAAATTTGTGTGTTTCTTGGACGAACGGTTCATACTCATGGTGAAATAAAAGGGTGGGGTAAACTTCTGAAAAAAAGTCCCCACCTTTTCGCATAACTAAGAGGGTGTCAGAACTTTTCCGCAAAACGAAAAATGCGGTTGTACCTTTTCGCAAAAGAGGTTAGGATGGCAATTCTGATGCTGTTGTTGAGAAAATTACAAAGTTACGGTATAATGCTATATGGAAATTTTACAAGATGAGGTAGTTTGAGTGAAAAAGATATTGGTTGTTGAAGATGATTTAGCTCTAAGTGCGGGGTTATGTTTTGAATTAGATACTTGCGGCTATTTGACGGTGGCTGCTTATAACTGTCAAAAAACACAGCAGCTTTTGAAAAGTGAACATTTTGATCTGATGATTTTGGATGTGAATCTTCCTGATGGCAATGGATTTAATCTTTGCCGGGAAGTAAAGGCAATTATACCAAATTTGCCGGTTATTTTCCTAACCGCTAATGATTTGGAGCGGGATGAACTAAAGGGGTTTGAGCTTGGTGCAGAAGATTATATAACTAAACCATTTAATATTCAAATTCTAAAGCGCCGTGTGGAAGTTGCATTACGGCGAGGAACCTCCACTTCAAAGGCCACGGCCGA
>CAMBLS010000292.1 GCA_945868485.1 uncultured Lachnospiraceae bacterium
TCTGAGGCGGATTTTGCAGTGAATTTTATTGAAAATTTATGCCATACCAAAGGTACATGGGCAAGGAAGAAGTTCTTGTTGATGGACTGGCAGGAGCAGATTATAAGGGATGTATTTGGAACGATAAAGCCAAATGGTTACAGGCAGTTCAATATGGCATATGTGGAAATTCCAAAGAAGAATGGCAAGAGTGAACTGGCGGCTGCCGTGGCATTGTTACTATTATGTGAAGGGGAACAGCGTGGAGAGATATACAGCTGTGCAGCTGATAAGAATCAGGCAAAAATTGTGTTTGACGTTGCTGCCGATATGGTGCGTTTTTCCAAACCACTCAGTAAGCGAATTAAAATATATGAGTCACAGAAGAAGTTGGAGTACATTCCGACAAAGAGTACTTATCAAGTCTTGTCAGCTGATGTGTCTAACAAACACGGCTTCAATACACATGGCGTTATCTTTGATGAATTGCACACACAGCCGAACCGTAAATTATATGATGTTATGGTTCAGGGCTCCGGTGATGCAAGAATGCAGCCGCTGTATTTCCTTATAACCACAGCCGGGAACAACACAGAGAGTATCTGTTATGAAGTTCATCAGAAGGCTCTGGATATTATGGAGGGTCGAAAGCATGACAGCACATTTTATCCTGTGATATTCGGTGCAGGAGTTGATGAGGATTGGACAGACCCAGAAGTTTGGAAGAAAGCCAATCCGTCACTTGGGGAAACAATCGGAATCGATAAGGTCGAAGCTGCCTGTGAATCAGCAAGGCAGAATCCGGGAGAGGAGAATGCATTCCGACAGTTAAGACTGAACCAATGGGTAAAGCAGAGCATCCGATGGATGCCAATGGAAAAATGGGATGCCTGTGCATTTCCTGTTAATGAGGATGATCTTGAGGGGCGTGTATGCTATGGCGGTCTTGACCTTTCAAGCACCACCGACCTTACTTCGTTCTGCCTTGTGTTTCCGCCGGAAGATGAAGAGGGAAAATATTATGTACTTCCGTATTTCTGGCTGCCGGAAGAAACGCTTGACCTGCGTGTCCGAAGAGATCATGTAAATTATGATGTATGGGAAAAACAGGGATATATACAGACCACGGAAGGCAATGTAGTCCATTATGGATTTATAGAAAAATTCATAGAACATCTGGGTGAACGATTCAATATCCGTGAGATCGCATTCGATAGGTGGGGAGCAGTACAGATGGTACAGAACCTTGAAGGTATGGGATTTAATGTTGTGGCTATGGGACAGGGCTTTGCATCCATGTCACCGCCTACCAAGGAACTAATGAAACTGGTGCTTGAACAGAGGATAGCGCACGGAGGGCATCCAGTCCTTCGGTGGAACATGGATAATATATATATTCGAACAGACCCTGCCGGAAACATTAAGGCAGATAAATCGAAATCAACAGAAAAGATAGATGGAGCCATAGCCTGTATTATGGCACTTGATAGAGCAATAAGATGTGGAAACGATACGAGCGAGAGCGTCTACGATACCCGTGGACTTCTCGTTTTTTAGTCGTATCGAAAAATGCGGTACAAAACATTGACATATATATTGGATGGTAGTATGATACTCGTATAGATATTTGCGGTACAAAAATATGGAGGTGTAAGTATGGGCAGACCGGGTTATATGTCATTATATGCGGACGAGAGAACACAGCAGATATTCGATGAGTTCGTCAAAATTAAGGGGATAAAAAAGTCCACGGCACTTACAGAAATGCTTGAAATTTATATGCTGTGTCAGGACGAAGAATTGTATACCGAATTGAAGAAGAAATCATTAGGAGTGGAGGTCGCAAAACAGGTGTTAGTACAGAGAGCAGATAGCAGAGAAATAAATGATTATATTTTTATGAAACTGGGTACAGCATATGATGTTGATGGAAACGCAATGGATGGGTATGACACTATAGATGCGTATATCAGAAACTGCTCTGAAAATGGAGAGGGATATACTTGGTTTTCAACAGAATCACTTCACTTTGGAATGGCAAAGAAAAAAGTTGAATATTATAATTCTCTATGCGAGTTAGGAGAAAAGGTAAAAATATTGTTTGCTGTTGGAGATGATGTCAATGATATCGTGTATTCAGCTACGGTTATGGAAATTGTATCTGGAAGAGATGCTGTGGCGTGTCCAGATGATCTTGCTTATGTGCCTTGTGAATTTGCAGATGAAGAAAAAGCAAAAATATGGATAAAAATAGCAGACATTCAAGAAGAGAATGAACTGAAAGCTGCAATGCTGAAGGTTAGGAGTACAGATGCAAACTTAAAACAGGTAATATCAAATTCGCAGTTTCATTTTGGTTATGTGTATTTACAAGAAAATTGAGGTGGTATTATGACAGAAGAAGAAAAAGATAAGGAAGCGTATGAAAGATACAAAAGATATCAAAGAGCAAAGTGGAAATATGAAAGTAAAGGAACAACAATGGTTCTTATCGTTGTTATAGCAATAATGGTGTACATAGCATGGAAACTTGGCTTAATATAATGATTCAAGCATCAATCAGAAATGGTTGGTGCTTTTATTATGCCCATTTTTAGGAAGGACAGGTGAGTATTATGGGAATTTTCAGTGGAATATTTAAATCGAGGGATGCACCCACAAACAGAACTGCAGGCAGTGCCTACAGTTTTTTTCTTGGGCAGAGTGCTGCTGGGAAAAGGGTAAATGAACGAAGTGCCATGCAGACATCGGCAGTTTATGCCTGTGTCAGGGTAATATCGGAATCGGTGGCAAGCCTGCCATTACATCTGTACAGATACAACAAGGATGGGGGCAAGGAGAAGGCCATCGACCATCCTTTGTATCATCTGTTACACGATGAGCCGAACCCGGAAATGACGGCATATTCCTTTTTTGAGGTGGCACTTACCCATTTGCTGTTGTGGGGCAATTCCTACAGTCAGATTATCAGAAATGGAAAGGGAGAGGTCATTGGTCTTTACCCGCTCATGCCGGACAGAATGACGGTAGACAGGGATGAGAAAGGACATCTCTATTATGAGTA
>CAMBLS010000293.1 GCA_945868485.1 uncultured Lachnospiraceae bacterium
TACCATTATAATTGTATCCCATTGCATATCCGTGGGCACCTGTATCATGAATCACTAGATAATCTCCCATTTCAACCTCAGGAAGCATTCTGTCTATTGCAAATTTATCGTTGTTTTCACAAAGAGAGCCTGTTACATCATATTTATGGTCACAAGGAGCATTTTCCTTTCCCAGTACAGTAATATGGTGATAAGCACCGTACATTGCAGGGCGCATCAGATTTACCGCACAGGCATCCACACCGATATATTCTTTATGGGTATGCTTTTCATGAATTGCCTTAGTTACCAGCTGACCATACGGTCCCATCATAAAACGTCCCATCTCTGTATAAATGGCAATATCACCCATGCCTGCAGGAACGAGGACTTCTTCATAAACCTTGCGGACACCTTCACCGATTGCCCTAATATCATTGGATTCCTGATCTGGCTTATAGGGAATCCCCACGCCTCCGGAAAGATTAATAAACTTGATATCCGCACCGGTTTCCTTTTCCAGCTTCACTGCCAGCTCAAACAGCTCTTTGGCAAGAAGCGGATAATATTCATTGGTTACCGTATTGCTTGCAAGGAAAGCATGAATGCCAAAATTTTTAACTCCCTTTTCCTTCAAAATGCGGTAGCCTTCAAACATCTGCTCCGTAGTAAATCCATATTTGGCATCGCCTGGATTATCCATAATGCCGTTGCTCATTTTAAATACACCACCCGGATTATAACGACAGCTCATGGTCTCAGGCAGTTTTCCTAAAATATTTTCAACAAACTCAATGTGCGTAATGTCATCCAGATTAATAATGGCTCCAATTTTTGCTGCATAAGCATACTCTTCTGCAGGCGTATCATTGGACGAAAACATAATATCTTCTCCATTTACCCCCATTGCCTTGCTAAGCATCAGCTCTGTCATGGATGAACAATCACATCCACAGCCATAATCTCTTAAAATCTGAATCAAGCAAGGGTTAGGAGTTGCTTTAACTGCAAAATATTCTTTAAATCCGGGATTCCATGCAAAAGCTTCCTTAACTGCCTTTGCATTTTCCCGAATGCCCTTCTCGTCGTATAAATGAAAGGGAGTAGGATATATCTTTGTAATCTCCTCAGCCTTATCTCTGGTTATAAATGGTACTTTATTCATTTATTTCTCCTCCTTGTAACTGTATCAGTTTTATTTCATTTCTTAGTGTTTCCTTAAAAACATTGATAAAATTTTTTTGTCCTGTGTAAAGGCAGGTGTCATCCCTGCTTCCAGTCACTTCACCGGTAAGTGCAAATTCAGAGTCAATAATCAATCTGATATTATTTTCTCTGGCACTTCCCGCATAGCAGATACTTTCTTTTTGCAATACAGACCCTTCCTCTATTTCATCTGTAATCAGTACAAGTTTGATTCCTTTTTGAAGGACTTCTAAAAATTCGTCCTGCAAGGATTTGATCACTGTCCATGAAGCAGAAAAGTAAATTCTCTTTTCAGCTTCCTTAATCATATTGACAACCTTATCCCAGATATTCTTACTTCCGGCAATCGTAATATATCCGATTTCCTGCCGTTTCAGAGAGGGGATATGCTCTATCAGGTATGCCTTTTCCCTGTTCAGGCTTCGAATTTTATTTTCGCAGAACTCCTCTATAGGAACCGCTACATACTTGCTAGAATTTCCTTCCATCAGATAAGCAGCTCCCTTGTCTGCCAACGCAGAAAGCGCACCATATACATTAGATCGTGATATTCCAGTCAGCTTAGCAACCTCATATCCGGTAAGCTCTCCATTCTGATAAAGACAGAAATAAATATTCGCTTCCTGTCTGGTAAGTCCAAACATCCCAAGTTTTTCAAATAATGCATTTTCCTCCATACGTGCTCCCTATCCATACAAACGCCAACTGCTTCTATGCCCATATGGTCTTATAATTCTCACTATACAAAAATAGCATTGCATTAGTAGTTCTTTGTAGGAACACTATAACGCAATGCTGTTACTTTGTCAACTGTTAATATTTTCAATTTGCCAGTCAATGGGCTCGATTCCATTATTATTTAAAAATTCATTTGTCTGACTGAAATGTCTACATCCAAAAAATCCTCTGTATGCAGATAGCGGACTGGGATGAGGTGCTTTCAAAATCAAATGTTTAGAATTTGTAAGCATAGGAATTTTACTCTGTGCCGGTTTTCCCCAAAGTAAGTATACAATCGGTCTGTCCTGGGCATTGACCGCCTGAATTATGGCATCCGTAAACTGTTCCCAGCCTTTTCCCTGATGGGATCCCGCCTGATGCGCTCGCACTGTAAGCACTGTGTTTAGCATCAGTACCCCCTGATCTGCCCACTTCTTCAGATACCCATTATTTGGAATATAACACCCCAAGTCATCTTGAAGTTCTTTATAGATATTTTGCAGTGATGGCGGTATTTCCGTCTGATCCGGAAGAACAGAAAAACATAGTCCATGTGCCTGATGCTCACCGTGATAAGGATCCTGCCCCAATATCAGCACCTTAACCTTGCTCAATGGGGTAAAATGAAAGGCATTAAAAATGTCATCTGCCGGTGGATAAATTACATGCGTGTTATATTCCTGCCTCACAAATTGATACAGTTCCTTATAATAAGGCTTTCTAAATTCATCCTGAATATATTCCAGCCAATCGTTATCAATCATTGCCATAGCTTTATCCTTCTTTCATCTCGGTACTTATAAGCGAACTGATATTCCCTTACTACGAAGATATTCCTTAAGTTCTCTGATTTCCAGTTCTTTATAATGGAACAAAGATGCTGCCAAAACAGCCTCTGCCTTGCCCTCTTCCAATGCTTCATAAAAATGTTCCTTCGTTCCCGCACCGCCTGATGCAATGACCGGAATCGAAACATTTTCTGCAATCTGACGTGTCAATTCGATGTCATAGCCTGCTTTTGTTCCGTCACAGTCCATACTGGTTAAAAGGATCTCACCGGCTCCTAACCGATCTGCCTGCATTGCCCATTCCACGGCATCCATGCCGACATCGATCC
>CAMBLS010000294.1 GCA_945868485.1 uncultured Lachnospiraceae bacterium
CAAAATCAGAAAAAAGGTGCTAAACAGCCAAACGGCTAAATTTTAAGCGCTTACCAGATGTTTTTTTCGCTAAAAGGTTTTTACCTCTTGTACATAAATCCTTTTTATTTGCTTATGCACATTTTATTTCTATAATTATTATTAATATGTTTCCTTTAAAACCCCCTCAAACCCGCTTAAACTGGGCATTTCTTTGATAGTAAGCACACCGTCTCCACATGTGTCGAGACACTCCCATGAACACAAATTATTCGCCACGTCTGTGCCACATGAATACATTTTTCCAGATAGTGTTATTTCGGTTCCATCAACAACTTTTGTCAGCTTTCTCTCCATCTTAAGACACCTTATTTCCTTTCTTCAATTCTTTCTGAGCTGCTTTGTAATGTTCCTTGGCATTGGGAACGGTTCCCGACTGGTTTCCCTTTAGCACAAAGGTCAGCTTGTATGGGTCGGGATTTCCTTCCTCATCAAAACCTCCAACCAGAACCTTCTCAATAATGCTCTCAAGCACCACTCGGTCAAATTCGTCCAGAACCTGCTCACTGCTTAGTGTCTCACGAAGTGCTGACATTCGCTTGCCAACATCTTTCTGTTTGTTAATTGACTCTTCCAAAAGATGTCTTCTCTCGGAAAGAGTATGAAGTTTACGGGTAAATTCAAGTACCTTTTCATCATAAACTTCCTTACTTATTGTACCATCAATGAGCATATCTGTCATTCGGGATTTTTTTGATTCCAAGGAAGAAATGTCCTTATCAAGCTGTTGCTTCTTACGAACATCCTCTGCATTGTTCAAAGCCTCCTCCACATTCGACATGACTATATCCAGCACATCATCAAAATTTCCTGCCAGCAATCCAAAGGCTTCCAAAAAAGCTCCTTCCAAAATCGCCTCATCAATGGCTTTGCAGTGCGGACAATTCTTAATTCCATTCTTGGTGGCATTCATACACTGCCACACAGGCTTTTCATAAATGGAGCTACTGTGTCTTGTCCTTCTTGTAAGCTTATGCCCACAATAACTGCACTCACACATACTACTGAAAGCATATTGGCGGGTATAACGCTCCCTGTTTCCACTGGTCTCCATAATTTTATTCTTAGAACGCTTCATGCGGATGCGCTCTGCCTCATCCCACACCTCTCTGGAAACGATAGGCTCATGGTGATCTCTGATATAAAACTGGTCCTGCTCCCCCATATTGGCAAGTCTACGCTTACTGATAGGATCGGTAGTAAAGGTTTTTCCCAGAAGAACATCACCCTTGTACTTTTCATTCTTGATAATTCCCATCACTCCGTGAGTGTGCCAGCTTACTTCACCCTTCTTATTTCTCCTGCCAAGCTCCGTCAGCCGATGAGCTATGGTAGTTGTTCCATACCCCTGAAGGTACAAATCATAAATCATTCGCACTGTCTCTGCCTCATATTCATTGACCGTCAGGCTCTTGTCCTCCGGGTGATAATCATAACCAAGACAACCATTAAAACCAATCAGCTCACCACGCTTCATTTTCATTTTAAGTCCCATGGTAACATTCTTGGATAAGGATTCAACCTCCTGCTGTGCCAAAGAACTCATGATTGTTAAAAGCATCTCTCCCTGCATATCCAAGGTGCTGATATTTTCCTTTTCAAAAATGATACCAATATTCTTATCCTTAAGCATTCTGGAATACTGTAAGGTATCCAGCGTATTTCTGGCAAATCGGGATATGGACTTGGTCAGAATCAAATCAATCTCACCATTTAAGCATCGGTTAATCATTTCCTGAAATCCGGTTCGCTTGTCGGTCTTGGTTCCGGTAATTGCCTCATCAGCAAAAATCCCGGCGTTAACCCATTCGAGATTCTCACTAATCTTTTCTTCATAATAAAGCTTCTGGGATTCAAAGCTGCCTAACTGGTCATCATCATCCGTAGATACTCTGACATAGGCTGCCACACGAATCCTTTCCACTGTTATCGGGTTACTTCTTACCCTGCCCCTGCTGTTAGGAGCAGTTCTTGTTGCTTCTAAAACTTGTACTTCCTGCATAATAAAATCCTCCTGTTTTAATTCTGTTATAATGAAAATGATGCCAACAACAAGTAAGTTACCTTGTATGCTGACATCATAAATGAAAAATCAAATGTTAACGAATGTGCGGCAAAATAATTTCTGCGCACCCATAAAATTACGCCGCCTTTGGATCATCCTCACGAATAATGAGAAATCTGTCCATCAGCTTGTTTCTTGCTATGGTATACTCTGCTTCAGTAATTAGTTCCATGCGAACCGCCTTACGAAGCAAAGCCATACACTTTGCAAATTCCATCTCCTTCGTCATCTGCTACGCCTCCTCGCGTTTATTACTGCGCTATCACCTACTTTCCATAAGAAATTGGCTTATTCAAGAAAATTCCTGACAAAAGTTGTTAGACCGTTTTGGCTTCCATTCGTATCCTATGCCGTCAGCGTTACAGCTGACCTTTAGCTTATTGCCTGTGGGCTACTCCTGCTCGAGTTCCTTTCCCACTCTTGACGGAAGTGTCTTCCCTCGCTCCGCTTGATTGCTCAAGCGCCTTAGCAATGTCTGTTGACATTGGATACAGCTCATGAATCCGTTTCCGGATTGTTTTTCAAGGTTCAAATTTATGAAAATTCATATAGAACATAGGTTCGCGGTATGTTATAATGGCGATAGTGATTTCACTTGCTTGCAAGGGTGAAATCACAAGCCGGATTACAAGCTATGCTTGTAATATATTCTTGTAGCTCATCCATTTGCCTGCTGGCTCGTGGCGGCTACGTTTTCATGGGTTAATGATACGAAATTTCGTCTTGTATTATCATTGACGGAAAGTTGACCGGAAGTTGACGAAAAAGTTAGGAAGTGATGAATTGCAGAACCGCATTACCTTCTCCAACGTAATCGGAGTGTTATTGGAAAATAAAAAGAAAACTTATGCACAGTACCAGATGATTGAAGACATCTTCTACGACTGCCTGTGCAACATGGATT
>CAMBLS010000295.1 GCA_945868485.1 uncultured Lachnospiraceae bacterium
ACCACAATAAATCCCATAGCCTCACCTCAAATTTATCTATACCACACATTCGCTATTTTTGCGAAAATATACACGGGAATTATAACACAAATAGCTGAAAAATTGAATACGGACAAACATATATAAGATACTAATCACCTGTATATTTGCGGATAATGTATTTTATCTTATCAATTGGAAAAGGAACATCTTCTTCGGAAAGATTCACTGTTACCGCTCAAGTCGCAGTTGTCGAGAATGAGCTGACAAATATTTGTTCAGAAATCTTTATATTTTTGACAAAACTGACATAGTTTGAATCATCCACGGGGATTTTTAATCCATGTTTGGTAATGCTGATATCATCCCTAGGAATGACATTTGCCTCATAAGTAGAACCACGATTCATCCTCAATTTTAGATCATCGGCATCTCCAGCTTCGGGATAGAGATAATAACCGATTTTAGCATCAAAGCGAAACATATAGGCCAGCATCTGTAAATAATCCCGATTTCCAATATTGTCGATTGGCTTATATTTGGCATCGGCAATAATTCTACCCGCGCTGTTACGGCTAATGAAGTCAGGGTAAATAAGCCCCACATTCCCTTCAAAGAGCCGTTGGGCACCTTTTCCTCCCTTGTTCATAGGATGATAGAACACGTCCTCTATAAGTAAGTTGATGTATTCTTCCCACAGCCAAGCACCATCAAACAGGATGCCATATATCTGTCTCACCCCTGTACCGATTTGATGTTTCTGATGGCGAAGAATCAAAAGGCAGAGCCTCTGTAGTGCAAGATACTCTCTGAAATAAGCATGACGAACCGTGTGCTTCTTATTCTGCTCGATGATTTTCTGTTTTTCATATGGCTCATATCCAGGAGTTGCATCTATAACGAGTTTGATCTCATCCTTCACCTTGATGAGTAATTTGTTTCCATACGGTTTCCTTTTGATAAACTCAATGGTATGCCGTACAAGTTCCATCAAGCTATTGTCATAAGAAAACTCACGCTGGCTATAGGCAACATCTCCGATAAAGGGTGTATTCTTCTCAATATGCCTTGCAATATCAATGGTGCCTTTTACATTACCATCATTATATCTGCGGCGGATATACTTTTTGAATAAGCCCTTACGCATAGCCGCCTTAAGGTAATGTGGAAACAGAAACAATAGAAAATTAAATAACCGATTATTGTGGTTTGCGTCGGACTCCAGGTCTACGATGTTCGGAAAATCCAGAACTCTATCCAGAAGATACTGAAACAAGAAATCTTCACCATCCCCACTGAAACGGGATTCGATAATCAGTCGTTCATCTCCGCAGCCGATAACCCCCATTACATTGCTTGTGCGATAGGTATCATTGAGGCTTTGGAGAAGCATCTGCTCCTGTGTAATATCCTCTGCATCCCTCACGATTTCCGGGAACACGAATACACCTTCACGCTCAAGTTGCTCCAATGTTTTATCAGCAATTTTGCTCGTAAGGGTTTTAATTTGAGAAAACGACTCTTTTTTCTGTCGGGAATTATCCTTGATTTTGAGCAGCTTCATGTACATCACCTCTGTATGGGTTCTGATAGCCGTATGCCTCCTCAAAGCGCTTCATAATCCCTTCCTCATCGTACATCCCCTGAATATATTCTTGGAGAAGCGGCTGCAGATAATCCGTCCAAAGCTGATCAAAGTTCAGTGTTTTTAGTTTCAGGAAGTAAGAAGCACCAATTTGATAATTCTCGTTCAAATCCTCAACAGAGGCAATTTCCTTGTTCAGGGCAGCCATTCTTCGGATTGCCTCAGCTTCCTGCTTCTCATTCTCCAGCAATGCAAGCATTTCAAGGCGCTCATCAGCCCGCAACTCAACAAAGCGGAAACGGCGGCGCATAGCAAAATCAAAGCTGTCCACAGAACGGTCAATATCGTTCATAGTGCCGATGATATATACATTTTCGGGAATATAAAGCTTTTCATCCGGGTTGGGATGCAGATTGGAATACTGCGTAGAAATTTCGCCGGCTTTTCCACGATAACCTGGGTCGATTGCAAAGAATAATTCACCAAAGATTTTAGAAATCTCGCCACGGTTAATCTCATCGATGATGAAAATGTATTTTTTCAATTCAGTCTGCTTGGCATGCATCTTGGAACTGGTGCCTTTTTGGGCTTTAATGGCTTTATATATGGCAAAGTCATAAGAATATGCCTGGGTTGCGAACGACTTTCCGAAGAATGTCGTTATATCCTTGATTTTATCGAATCGCAGGCCAGATTCCAACATTCTCCTCACCTCATCCAGATTTAGAGAGAGTTTGTTGACTGTAGCATTACCAGGGATGGAAATATTGATGTGACTGTCGTCCACGCTTATAATAGTAAACTCATTTCCATTTATGGTTTTGAAGGTATCTCCCCCCAATTCCACGCTGGCAAAGAATTCCGCCATAGCTTCCTGCACAGATAGTTCCTTTTCCACTGTTTCTCTTGATTTTTGTGAATCCTCGTAGTTCTTTCTGGCTCTGGCTAAAAACTTTTTAAAAATACCGTCCTGCAGTTCAAAGCCCATAGTTCCATCATCATTGACCTTCGGCCTCAGACCTTCCACAAAGTCAGAGTAGTCATAACTCGGGTGGAACTGAACAAATTCCACCTGCTTCTTTTGCTCGTCTGTAAGAAGGGTGTAATCGTCAAAGTATCCATTGCTAATAATATCCGCAGCGATTTCCTTGGCAAGATATGATTTGCCAGTACCAGGCGCACCTCTGAAAATCAGATTTTTGGATTCAATCAACATGGACGAGAAGGGATTCCTATATCCCTTGAACTGCTGAACCAGCTCCTCCTGCGCGGCGGTGGCTTTTGCTTCTTCGGCAACCGTTTCTTTTTCATCTTTTTCACGGTATGTCAGCACAAACTTATCCCCATGGTCACCAAACCGCTTCAAACATTCCTGAACGAACCTGATTGTTGAGAAGATATTCCAGCAGTAAATGACAAACTGACGGCCGTTA
>CAMBLS010000296.1 GCA_945868485.1 uncultured Lachnospiraceae bacterium
AATGCACCTCCATGAAAGCAGTGATAACCGAAATTACTGACTTTACATGGAGGATTTATTATGTACGAGAAATATTTTGAACAACTAAAAGAAGAATGTCTGATTCGCAACCGCTCTTCTAGAACTGCAGAAACTTATATATCAAATATCACTTCATTTATGAAATGGACTGGTAATAAACCTATGGAAGAACTCTGCCTTCAGGATGCCAGAGAGTTTATTCTTTTCAAAAGAAAAAGTGGCGTCTCGGCAACTACATGTAACTTTTACAATTCTTCCATTGCATTTCTATATAAACATGTACTTCATATATCTTGGGATCAGGATGTTGTTCCCAGAATGCGAATTGATGCACGTCTTCCAGAAGTCCTTTCACTTAATGAAGTGGAAACGCTAATTGATACTGCTTCACATATTCGAAACAAAGCTATCATTGCATTACTCTATTCATCAGGACTTAGAGTTGGGGAACTGGTAAAGCTTAGGGCTGAAGATATATACATGAGCAGAATGCAGGTTTATGTACCCCAAAGCAAAAATCATCGTGACCGTTGGACAATACTTTCAAATCGGGCACTTGAGCTTTTAAAGGAGTATTGGAGAAGTTACCCTGTTAAAAGAGAACATCTGTTTGTTTCTTTGGATGAACCGCATGAACCGCTAAAAGTAAGTGGTGTCGAGATTATGCTTCGAGCTGTTGGAAAAGATGCAGGATTAAGTGTGCACCCTCACACTCTACGCCATTCCTTTGCAAGTCACATGATTGAACAGGGCGTTCCAATTAATTATGTTCAGTCTATGCTTGGACACCGCTGTCTGGAATCGACACAGGTTTATATTCACATTTCTAATCAAACAGTTATGGGAATAAAAAGCCCATTAGATCATCCACAAAAGAAAAAACGTGGTCGCAAACCCAAGAAAAAGGATGGTGATTCTAATGAGTAATGAAATCACCATTCAGGATGTTTTTCATCAATTTCTACCAGAGTATAGTGAAACACATCTTTTTACAACAGAACAGCATATGGCAGCGCTATGTATCTCTAAATGTAGAACTGCTGAAATGGGAGCAAATATCAGCGAATGTGAATCCTGTCACAAGAAGTACATTCATTATAATTCCTGCAAGAGCAGACACTGTCCGATGTGTCAGGGGATGGAAGTCGACGAATGGATTGATAGACAGCAGGAAAACGTACTTGATGTTCCGTACTTTCATACCGTATTTACAATCCCGGAAGAACTGTATTCTTTAGTGTATTCCAATCAGAAGCTTTTATATGATGCATTGTATCATGCAGCACATCTGACCATGACAGAACTGTCTTCTGACCCAAAACATCTTGGTGCAAAAATCGGATACATTTGTGTACTTCATACCTGGGGGTCAAGAATGAATTATCATCCACATCTCCACACCATAGTTCTTGGCGGTGGTCTGGATTCCACCAATCGTTGGAAAGATAAAGGAAAAAAGTTTTTCTTTCCGGTAAAAGTGATGTCGACTGTATTTAAGAAACATTATCTGAAAGAGCTCAAACTGCTTCGTGAATCAGGAAAACTGCAATACTTCGGGACATCACAAAAACTTCAAAATCATTATACTTTCAAGGAACTACTGGATACGCTTTATGCAAAAGAATGGGTTGTTTATACCAAGGAAGCATTTAATGGAGCTAACTCGGTAATTAAATATCTAGGCAGATACACCCATCGAATTGCTATCAGCAATCGTCGTATCATCAGTATGACATCCGAAACAGTCACTTATCTTGCCAAAGACTACAAAAATGGCGGCAAGATGGTTCCTTACACGGTAAAAGGGACTGAATTTCTGCGCCTGTTTCTTATGCATGTACTTCCTAAAGGATTTGTTCGGATTCGCCACTATGGTATTCTTTCCTGCCGAAGTAAAAAAGAAAAAATGGATTTATGCAGAAAGCTTTTAAACGGTACTCAGTATCTTTCAAAGTTAAGAAACAAGACAGTTGCTGAAAAACTTCAGATTTTGTATCAAAAAGATATCTGCAAATGTGAGAAGTGTGGTGGCAAACTTTTATCCTTCCGACTCAGAGGTTCTTATTCACTTA
This sequence comes from uncultured Lachnospiraceae bacterium, assembly GCA_945868485.1. Lineage (GTDB taxonomy): Bacteria > Bacillota > Clostridia > Lachnospirales > Lachnospiraceae > Suilimivivens. The sequence goes on from CAMBLS010000296.1 coordinate 2,094, forward strand.
CGGGATAAACAGGAGAATTAAATATGTTCGGAAAGCCTTCAGAACAAGAAGGTCTATTTGTCGCGCACTGAGAACAAGAAAAATCTGATTTATCATATTTACAGATTTGCAAAAACAGATATCTTTGGTAAAATCAAGGGATAGAAATAAGATTGAATTTCCATGGTGTCTTGGCTAACCGGACGCGATTTGGTTCAATTGGTGAAAATCGGTGTGCAGTCCAGAGGAATGGGCAGATACCAATAAAAGTGTAGTCTGCTTTTTCCTCTGTCCTGACGCCGATTGTTCACGAAATAATTTTCTCAATTCTCCAAACTTGAATTTACCTTCTGCTCATATAAAATATATCAATAGCTTTACTTGCAAACTCTGCTGTGCCAACTCCTCCAACATCATCAATATTTTCCGTAAGTTCTCCTCCACCGGCATACATTCTTCCAAGACCGCATAAAATCTTATCAGAACATGTATAAAAATGATCTGTAATGTAATCCTGAAGCTTCCTTACCTGCAACTGCACCTGTTCATCTTCTGGGTCCATTTCTTTCATTTGTCCGAATTCAACAAATAATTGCATAAACTCATTTGCAACAGTAGCTTCATCGTCTTTCGTCCAGTTCTTTGTTTTCTCTTCAAACTCCTTATACTCAGAGGTTTGTCCCCATTGTTCTTTTGCTCGTTTAGAATACTCATCAATCTTTGTTGTATCAAATACTTTAAAATCCATATATTTCACTCCTATTCCTTTTATTCCTCGAGCGAAACTAATAAGATTTTCAAGATGCTCTTTTTTCATAGTTAGCAATTCAATCTGCTGCTCTAATGCTTTGTTCCTGTCAAAGTTAGGGGCATCAATTATCTTTTTAATCT
>CAMBLS010000297.1 GCA_945868485.1 uncultured Lachnospiraceae bacterium
GAGTAAGAAGTACCTGATAAATAAGTATTCATTATATTGGTATAAAAAATTTCACAAAGAGTCAAGAAAATACTTATATGAGGTACTTCCAAAGGTGCCTGACATTGGAAAGAGCATATTTTCTTTTAATTACAAATTTGCACCGTCTTATATAGCATGGTATCTCACTTTGGAAAAGATGGGGATTTCTAATGATGAAATCACCCAGATTATTTGGAAACTTAATGAGCAAATGGTACATATAATTCCGGCATTTCTTATGCATAAAGTCGGAAAACTGTATTTTAGCAGTTTTCGAAAGAAAGCCGGACAACATGTAAGGAAACAGGAAACAACAGGAGTGCATACATATGATTGGCAAATAGAATACAGAGATGTCAGTGATAACTGCTTTGAGATAGATATCAAAGCATGTGGGATTAAGAAGCTTGCAGCAGATTTTCATGCAGAAGGGTTGCTTCCGGGCATTTGCAGAATGGATTATTTATTTGCTAATATTATGAATAATGGATTTGAACGAACCAAAACACTAGAGGATGGCGATGGGTGTTGCAATTGCCGTTATTTATTGGAGGGAACCTGTGAATGGTCTCCTGAAAAGGGATTTGTAGACCGAAAGTAGAATGATAGTAAGAAAGTAAATATATGCTGACGGGAATTTACAGTATAGATAACTAGGAGGAACCGTGATGAAAGAAAACAAATTACCCCATAATCATGATCGAAATGAAGAGATGATTCTTGAAAAATTGCCTTCGGCAGAGGAGTGCGGTCTGGTTGCAGAGATGTTTAAGCAGATCAGTGATGGTAGCAGATTGCGGATATTATGGTTCCTGTGCCATTGCGAGGAATGTGTCAGTAACATTGCTGCAGCAATGGAAATGAGTGATCCGGCAGTTTCACATCATCTGAAAACATTAAGGAAAGCAGGACTTATTGTCAGCAGACGTGATGGAAAAGAGATCTATTATAAATTGGCAGATACGGAAGTGGCTGACCTTGTGCATCGTGTATGTGAAGAAATGTTTCAGATCACATGTCCATTAGAGTAGATGGCTGAAAAATGTGTAGATGAATGATATGAATATTTTGCATCTCCATAAAATCTCCATAAGTTTGTAATAGGATGTAATAAAATTGTAACAAACAGTGATGAGAGAAAAGGAGATACGATGAAGATGAAGTATAGAAAAAGCATAGTATTAGGAATATCAATTTTGTGCTGCGGAGTGACTCTTATTGGTGTACAGGCTATAGATACAGAGAAAAAGTCCGTAGAAGTTATGGTGGAAGAATCGGTAAGTACTGACATTCAGGAAGGAAATACAGAGAATGTTGATGAAACGATAGCTGTTCTGAGAAATTCGATACCTAAAAGTACCAGTTCGTTCATCGTATCTGCCGGAGCAGTAGAAGAAACAGAAGAAACAGAAGCAGAAGAGAGTTCGGTGAATGAAGCAGAAGTGGTAACAGAAAAGTCAGAGAATGAAGCAGAGGCAGTCACACAGGAAGCGACAAAGGAGAACAATCCAGAGAAGACCAACAAAAGAGAAAAGAAAGAGAAGAAAGAACCGAAGCTCGTGATAGCGGATGTTACTAATTATGTAAATATCCGGGATCGTGCAAGTGAAGAGGGAGAAATTGTTGGAAAACTGTACGACAATTCAGTGGGAACATTACTTAAAAAAGAGGGTGACTGGTATTATATTAAGTCAGGATGCGTTACCGGTTATGTAAAAGGTGAATATGTATTAACCGGAAAGAAAGCAAAGAAAAGGGCTGACAAAGTGGGTGTACGGATGGCAAAGGTAACCACAACCACTCTAAAGGTAAGGAAGAAGCCTTCTCTGAAAGCAAAAGTGTTGGGCTTGGTACCGGAGGGCGATCTGCTGACTGTTATTAAAGAGGTAGATGGTTTTGTAAAGGTTGCTGTGGAAGAAGGGAAAGGTTATGTATCTACTGATTATGTGGAGCTATATACAGAAAATGTAGTGGCGGAATCTATAGAAGAAGAGCAGGCGCGACTGGCAAAAGAAGAAGAGGAGCGAAAAAAGGCGGAAGAAGCTGCAAAAAAAGTAATCGGTCAACAAACAGGTGGAAATAGCACTGTATCTTCAAGTGGCAGCGAACAGACCGCATCTGGTTCAGCGTCAAGCTTGGCTTTGGGACAGAAGATTGTGGACTATGCGGTACAGTTTGTTGGAAATCCATATGTTTACGGAGGAACCAGTTTGACACAAGGCGCAGATTGTTCCGGTTTTGTGATGAGTGTATATGCATACTTTGGTATTTCACTTCCAAGAACATCCGGAGAACAGGGACAAAGTGGACGCAGAGTGGAATCACTTGGTGAAGCAGTACCGGGAGACTTGATCTGGTATTCCGGACATATTGGTATCTATATGGGAAATAATCGGCTTGTCCATGCAAGTAATAGAAGGGATGGCATAAAAATATCAAATGCTGATTACAGACCGATTTTAGGAATAAGAAGAATCGTGTAAATGAATAGTGATAAGGAGTCCTATGGAGGGTACGATACTAATTGTAGATGATGAAGTGAAAATCACAGAAATTCTGAAAGCATATTTAGAGAGCAATGGATTTTGCGCTCTCGTTGCGTATGATGGTAGAAATGCAATAGAGAGTGTACGAATGCACAAGCCGGATTTGGTTATATTGGATTTGATGCTGCCTGATATACCGGGTGAAGAAGTATGCAGAATGATACGGGAAGAATCAAGTGTACCTATCATAATGCTAACTGCCAAGGTAGAAGAGTCTGACATGGTAGAAGGACTGGGAATCGGCGCAGATGATTACATTATGAAGCCGTTTAGTCCCAGAAATGTGATTGCCAGAATAAAAGCCGTATTAAGACGGTATCGTCAGGATTTTCAGGAGAGCAGCAGAGATATAGTCATTGGTGACAAGTATCTTGTGGTGAA
>CAMBLS010000298.1 GCA_945868485.1 uncultured Lachnospiraceae bacterium
TTCATCAGATTATTCATGTTACCGGGCATTCCTCCCGGAAATCCTCCACGCTTTGCCATATTGATTATAAATTCCTTTCCGTATAAATGTATTCAATCTGTATTTTACTATTAACTACACCATAATTTCAACTGCCAATTATTCTGCACCTTTTGGCAGTCAATACATATCCTCTGGATCTTCCTCCAGTTCCTCTACTTCCATATTGATAGTCTGACTTACCAGCCTGGACAAATCCGGGAAAACCTCTTCTGGATTTCTTCCCTGTTGGGCATTTTGTATGGTAACCTGCATTTCTTTCTGTGAAAAATCTGCAATAATGCGTTCCAGTTCTTCTCTGTGGCATGCCTCCTTAAAGTAATCGGAGGGCAGTCCATCCTGAACCACCACCAGCAGGCTTCCATCTGTTGCAAGACTGGGATAAGCTGTCTTAAGATATGCCTTCATAGGCATTGGCGCTTCTCCTACGATAGCAGACCAGCTTCCTGCCACTTTTTTTACATCTTCAGGAATTGCTTTAGGCAGCTCTGCCTGTACCACATTCTCCACGGACTTTTCCGCTCCAGCATAAGCTATTGTACCTCCTCCGGAAACAGCTGTCATGGGAATTCCCTTTTCCAATTTTTCTTCCAGCTGTCTGATACGGTCTACCAATGATGATGTATCTGTCTCCATACTGGGTCTGCACAGCTTAATCAATGCAATCTCAACCAGAATTCTCTTCTGAGAAGCATAACGAATCTGTCCTGATAGCTCCGACATCACTCTGATATAACGCATAATCACATCATTTTCTACCATCTGCGCTTCTTCTTTTAAGCGGGCAAGATTTTCGGTTGAAACATCAATTACGTCTTCAACCCCATCTGCTGTTTTCACAAGAAGCAGATTCCTTAAGTACCATGTAAAATCGGAAATGAACTGGGTCAGTTCCCGACCCTGCATCACAATCTCCTCCAGCAGAGAAATTGCTCCTGTCACATCTGCGTCGAGAACAATCCTTAATAGTCTGCTGAATACTTCTGTATCAACTGCACCAAGCACATCCAATACCTTATCATAGGTCAGTTCCTTACCAAAATGAAAGGCAATACACTGATCTAAAAGGCTCAGCGCATCACGCATAGAACCATCTGCTGTCTTGGCAATATAACGGATAGCCTTTTCTTCTATCTGTACCTGCTCCTTATCCATGAGTTCCCTGATACGATCTGCAATGGTATCAATCGTAATTCTTTTAAAATCATATCTCTGACATCTGGACAAAATAGTGATGGGGATCTTATGCACCTCGGTGGTCGCCAGAATAAAAATCACATAAGACGGCGGCTCCTCCAAGGTCTTAAGGAGCGCATTAAAAGCTCCTATAGAAAGCATATGAACCTCATCAATGATATAAACCTTATATTTCCCTTCTGCCGGAGAATAGGTTACTTCATCCACAATCTCACGGATACTGTCAACACCATTATTGGATGCAGCATCAATTTCAATTACATTCATGCTGGCACCCGCTGCGATTGCCCTGCAGATGGCACATTCCCCACAAGGGCTGCCATCTGCAGGATGTTCGCAGTTTACTGCTTTAGCAAAAATCTTGGCAATCGTAGTCTTGCCTGTTCCTCTTGTACCACAAAAAAGGTATGCATGTGACGTACGCTCTGCCTTGATTTGGTTTTTTAACGTAGTAACAATATGATCCTGTCCCTTTACATCTTCAAAAGCTGTAGGGCGGAATTTTCTGTAAAGGGCTGTATACGACATTCCTAATCTTTCCTTCCGTAGACCTTACGATCCCTGATTAATCACCGAAGCTGATTCCCATTAATTTTGCTTCTTTTACAATGGACGCATCAGGTGAAATCACCTTAAGCTTTCCGGCAACCTCTTCCAATGGCACCTTAACAACTTCGCGGTTCCTATAGCCAACCATAAATCCATATTCACCCTTTAAAATCAATTCACCAGCTTCTGCTCCCAGACGGCTTGCAAATACACGGTCATAAGGACAGGGACTTCCACCTCTCTGTGTATGTCCGGGCACTGTAACCCTTACTTCATGTCCTGTCATTTCCTGAATCTGCTGTGCAAGCTCATAGGAAACAGACGGGAACTTATAATTTTTCATTTTTTCCTTGTATTCCTTCTTGGAGAGCTTGGCATCAGCCTGTGAAATAGCGCCTTCTGCTACCGCAAGAATTGTAAATCTGCTTCCGTTTTCATTACGTTCTTTAATTTTTTCAACAACCTTTTTAATATTATAAGGGATCTCAGGAATGAGGATAATATCTGCACCACCTGCCATACCTGCATTCAAGGTAAGCCATCCTACCTTATGTCCCATAACTTCCACAATAAATACTCTTCCGTGGGATGCTGCTGTAGTATGAATACAGTCAATAGCATCTGTCGCAATATTAACAGCACTCTGGAAGCCAAAAGTCATATCAGTTCCCCACAGATCATTATCAATGGTCTTAGGAAGTGTGATGATATTTAATCCCTCTTCTCTCAGAAGGTTTGCAGTTTTATGAGTGCCATTTCCTCCCAGAATCACAAGACAATCCAGACGGAGTTTGTAGTAATTCTGCTTCATGGCATCAATCTTGTCTAATCCATTTTCATCAGGATCCTTGATGGTCTTAAAAGGAGTCCGGGAGCTTCCAAGAATCGTGCCGCCTTTTGTCAATATTCCAGAAAAATCACGTCCTTCAAGCATGCGGAAATTTCCATAAATCAACCCCCTGTAGCCGTCTATAAATCCGTAGATTTCAACATCTTCTTTACTGTTTACAAGGCACTTAACTACACCTCTCATTGCGGCATTGAGCGCCTGACAGTCACCACCACTTGTTAACATACCAATTCTCTTCATTTTGTGCTTCCTCCTTGTCCAAGTTGTCCTGATGTAAACGAACTTATTTTTTCCAACTTATGTA
>CAMBLS010000299.1 GCA_945868485.1 uncultured Lachnospiraceae bacterium
GCAGTTCTAATTTCATCAGATCAGACCTCCCTGATTTAAATTTATAATGATGTGTGCGATTGCACATTGAAATTAGTATATCAAGTTATAAAAACGGATACAATAGTTATAAAATTTTTTGCCAAGGAGGTTGTCTGATGAAAACATATATGCAGATTACGAATATTCACGGGAGAGAAATTCTTGATTCCAGAGGTAATCCTACTGTGGAGGCGGAAATTACATTGACAGATACGATGACAGGAAAGCGATATGCGGGAAAAGCTTCCGTTCCATCAGGAGCAAGCACAGGACGGTTCGAAGCAGTGGAACTTCGGGATGCAGAGACAAGATATTTTGGGCTTGGGGTACGGAAGGCAGTATCAAATATCAATACAAAAATTAAAGAAGCAATTGCGGGAAGAAATGGACTGAATCAGATTGAGATTGACAGGATACTGATTGAGACTGATGGAACAGACAATAAGGGAAATCTGGGCGCAAATGCAACGCTGGCAGTGTCCATGGCAGTGGCAAGGGCAGCGGCAAAAGCACTAAATATCCCCCTTTATCAGTATCTAGGTGGTGCCTATACCAGACTGATGCCGGTTCCCATGATGAATATTTTAAATGGCGGGAAGCATGCTGCAAACACCGTTGATTTTCAGGAGTTCATGATTATGCCGGTTCAGGCGGAAAGCTTTGCAGATGGACTTAAGATTTGCGCAGAAATCTATCATTTCTTAAAGAAGATTCTGGAGGAAAAGAAACTGGCTACCAGTGTAGGTGATGAGGGTGGCTTTGCACCGGATTTGCCGGATGCGGAAGCTGTGTTGGAGCTGATTGTTGAAGCAATTAAAAAAAGTAAATATTTACCAGGTCAGGACATAAAAATAGCTCTTGACGTGGCATCCAGCGAATTATACAATGAAAAAACAGGTATGTATCATTTCCCCGGCGAAAGTGAGCTGAAGGGAAGTGAGGTTGTCCGTGATACGTCTGAAATGATTGCTTACTATGAGGATTTGATTTCCAAATATCCAATTATTTCCATTGAGGATGGACTGGCAGAGGATGATTGGGATGGATGGAAGCATCTGACAGAAAGACTGGGTAATAAGGTTCAGCTGGTAGGAGATGATTTGTTTGTAACTAATACCAAAAGGCTGGATGCAGGAATTAAACTTCATGTAGCAAATGCAATTCTAGTAAAAGTCAACCAGATCGGTACAGTTTCGGAAGCCATGGAAGCAATTGAAATGGCACAAAAAAATGGATATAAGGCAGTGATTTCCCACCGTTCGGGAGAGACGGAGGATACCTTTATTGCAGATCTTGCAGTGGCGGTAAATGCCGGACAGATTAAGACAGGGGCTCCTTGCCGGAGTGATCGTGTTGCCAAATATAATCAGCTTCTTAGAATTGAGGAGGAGCTTGGAACTGTTGCGGCCTATAAAGAACCTTTTAATAAAATTTAACATCTAAATTACTTAAGAAAAGAGAGGATTAGGTACAGATGATAAAAAGAAGTAAATTAGTTTTGAAAAGAGTATGTGCTGCAGTATTGGCAGCTGCTGTACTGTGTATGATACCAGTAAGCAATGTGAATGCGGTAGGTGCAAGCGGAGCAATTTCAAAGGGAATTGATGTTTCTAAGCATAACGGCGGGATAAACTGGTCACAGGTTGCAGCATCGGGAATCAAATTTACCTTTATTAAAGTCGGAAGCACAAACAGCGGAATTGACCCTCAGTTTGCTGCTAACATTACAGGGGCACAGGCAGCCGGATTAAGGACAGGGGTCTATATTTATTCCTATGCAACAACACCGGAGCAGGCAGCCAATGAAGCAAATCTGGTACTGCAATGGATTGAACCTTATACAGTTAATTTTCCTATTGTGTTTGATATTGAAGATAAATGTCATAAAAATCTTTCCAATCAGCAGTTAATTGATATTGTAAATGCCTTCTGCACAGTGATTGACAGCGCAGGATATTACCCGATGGTATACTCTTATAAAAGTATGTTTACAAGTAAGCTGAGCAATGTGGGATGGGATAAATGGGTTGCTCAGTACAATGACAATTGTGATTATAATAACAATGTCTGCTTCTGGCAGTACACCAGCAGTGGAAGTGTTGGTGGAATAGGTAGCAGAGTAGATTTAAACTATCAGTATAAAGATTACAATAGTCTGATTATCCCTGAGGGTTTTATCGGTCATAACGGAAGTGTTCGCTTTTACAGAAATTGGAGGATGCAGAGAGGCTGGGTAGCCTATAATGATACCAGATATTATCTTGATGGAGCAGGAAATCTGGTTAGCGGCTGGTTTACTGATCCAAGCGGTACTTATTATCTTTCCCCTCAGGATGGAAGCATTGCACGAGGACAGGTACAGGTAGATGGTGCAGATTATTACTTTACTGCAGAGGGAGTTAAGACTTCAGGCTGGGTTACACTTAATGATATGAAATATTTCTATGAGCCTTCTAATAATGGAATCATGAAAAGAGGATGGCTTAGTGATGAAAAAGCAAACTTTTATTATTTTGATCCGAAAGATGGACATATGCTGACAGGTGGACAGGTTATTGACAAAGCGGAATATCTCTTTAATGGAGAAGGAATCCGTCAGCACGGATGGGTAACCTTGGAAAATGGAGTTTTCTACTATGATCCTTCTACAGGTGCCAAGGTAAGAGGATTTATGGATGATGCAAAGGGACGCCATTATCTATCACCTGACGATGGCCATATGGTAACCGGAGCGGCAGTCATTGATAAGAAGAATTACTTCTTCAGCCCGGAAGGCGTTATGATGACAGGAATGGTAGCAAGAGAAGATGGCAGCTACTATTATGATCCTGCAACAGGGCAGATGGTAACCGGATGGTTTACTGCCAACGATCAGACCTATTATGCAGATCAGGCGGGACATGTTGTGACCGGTGTA
>CAMBLS010000300.1 GCA_945868485.1 uncultured Lachnospiraceae bacterium
AAGCACATTCCTTATATTCCTGCGAATCCTCCTGAAACACATATTTTTGAAAATAAATATGAAGATTCAGCAACCCGTATATCAAAGTCATCATATAACTTTTTCCACTATTATTATCACCAACAAATAATGTCATGGGTGCAACTTCAACGTCTGCACTTCCTATCTTACCAAAATCTGTAACATGCAATGTCCACCGATTCATTCTTTCCCTCCACACCATTTACATTCTTTCTATATGTTAGCTTATCAAAACAATTATTACATATATTGTACCACAATACCCTTCATACAATCCACTTACCTTGATATTTATCCAAACAAAAACGCATACAGGTCTTCAAGCGCTTCTCTCAGTTCCAGATTTCTTTCCTGATTTATATAGCGCTTGAGTTGTAATGCCTCCCACTCTTCAGGTTCACATTCCATGCTGTAGGACAGATCAACAAGATCCCATAAGAACTGACTCTTTTTTGTATTTCCATGGGTCATACAGTATCGTTCAATCAGTATCCTAGAAAATTCCTGCATTTATTCATCCTCGCTTTCATTGGTTCACCTTGATTGTCATCGTGCCAAAGGGCGCTCTTCGTGGCAATGGGCTATGATCGTGGCAAAAGAAACGTCCCCGATAAAATATCTACTGTTTCCTGGACGACCTTCGCCTTATCAAAACGCTGTGATACAAAGTCGTGGGAGGCCTGTCCCATCGTACGCTTTTGATCATAAGGCAGATTGATGAACCGTTCCATCTGCTGCATCAATGACTGGGCATTACGCGCTTCACATAAGAAGCCGGTTTTTCCGTCCTGTACGGCTTCCTTGCAGCCGTGGATGTTACTGGTAATTAACGGCCTTCCCATTGCTGCAGATTCAAGCAAGGTATTTGCCATTCCTTCATGGTATGAGGGAAGCACAAATGCATGTGACTGTCTGATATATGGTTTTACATCACGCTGAAAACCATGGAAGTGTACGATTCCCTGCCGCTGAAGATCTTCTAAGCGTGCCTCGTAGTCCTCTTCACACCAGCCCACCACATCCAACAGAATGTTGGGATATTTCCGGTGTAAGTCTTCCATTGCAGTAAGCAGTTCATCAATCCCTTTTTCACGCATCACACGACCGATAAATAAAAAGCGGAGCGGATCCGAATCTGCCGGATATGGTTCCAAAGAGAAGTCCTGCAAGTTTACTCCTGCTCCATGCAGCACATGAATCCTATCTTTTGAAACAATTCCCAAATCCAAAAATACGCTCGCATTCTCCTCATTTTCAAAGAACACACAGCCCGCTGAACGCAAGGCCATTTTCCACAGGCTTACTATCAAGGTTCTCAGAAACCCTTCATTCTCAAAGGCAGTTCCAAGACCGGTTATGTTCACTGCATAGGGAAACTTCAGCCATCGCGCCAAGAGGCCTCCGTAAATTCCCGGCTTTATGGTATACGTAATGATCATATCCGGTGCTACTCGCTTTATCACACTGCGATAATCCTTCAATAAGCGCAACTCCTGAAACGGATTTTTCCCGCGCCGATTCATCTCCTGCTCCAACAAGTGTACACCTATCGCCCTCAACTCTTCTACGAACTCATCAAAGGGTGTTACTGCGTAGACTTCATGACCATCATCTATTAATTTCTGCATCAATTCTTTCCGAAAACGATACAAGCCCCCGGAGTTATTGGTTATTATTAAATATTTCATTCAAACTCTTCCTGTCTTACTGTCCTGCATTCACATATAGAGAATCATAATCAAATGTTTCAAACACTTCTTTCATCTTAGCAATATGAGTTCCCACATTGTCCTTTGTAATCAATCCCTTTTTCTGGCTAATCCTTTTTAAAATCAAGGAATTCACATTTGCTGCATAATGCCCGGCATCATAATAATTGTCAAAGTCAGTGATCAAATCTATATCTTCAAAAAAACTATAGACCTCAACATTCTCAAATTCACATAGTGCGCTTTCGGCAATGAATTCCCGTTCAATCTGTTTTTCCACCTCACCACTTCGATATAATGAATCCCAGTACGCGATACTGTATGGCGAAAAGAAAATATAAAACTTGACATTTGGATGTTGTTTTATCACCGGAAGCACACTGTCTTCAAGTATTTTTTGCGTTTCTGCTGTTTCTTTCTCGCTCAAGTTTCCGGTCGATGGTACAGCAGGCACTAGTTTAGCATCTCCCATAACTACACTTTTTCCAACCGGCTGACTCCAAGCAGAATACTCATCCATTGTCATTGTCTCATTGCCTTGCAATGTATAAAGGATTGTCATGCCTGCTTGTATCAACGAATTCTTATTCAGCAAATACTTAATATCATTCAGATAATTATCATCATACAAATACTCCGGATAGGACTCATAAGCTTCCCGATTCCCACCCAACTGATTATAATCCAGACACCATAGCACGGTATTACAATCCGGTTTTCTCGCAAACACTCGCTCCAATGCCTTTGAAATCTCACTAAAATTAGCGCCGGAATACGGAGTCTTCACCGCAGATGTATCAAACAATTCATCAAACTCTGACGTTTTAAAATTTTTCGTCATGGATGAACCTATGATAATCGCATCATATTCGAAATTCCGTCCTATTCCATCGTTAATATAACGGCCGTTATCCAGGTAATATGCCAGATTCTTTAGCGGCGCGTGAAAATGAAAATAAGGGTCGATCGTCGCAACCAAAAGTACACAAGTTAATATACCAGATACTACCAAGGTCAAAAATCCTTTTACCCATCTTTTCGCACTCATATCATTCACATTTTTCACCTCAGAAGTTAAAATATAGAAATGTACTTTGTGCTGTCAGCGAGCATACTATATACATTAGCAAAGCGCTTATTCCAATCATATTTCCGATTGTCGGTTGAAACGTTCTCATCTTCTGCTGTACATTTCTC
>CAMBLS010000301.1 GCA_945868485.1 uncultured Lachnospiraceae bacterium
GAGCCGTCAACGGTCAGATCAGCAATATCCAGAATTCGGAATGTAATGTAAATACCGATTGCAGTGATTCCCCAGATTAGTCCCTGAGCAACTGCACCAGGCATTGAATTCAGTAAGGTTAATAAATTCATTGATTCCCTCCCAAGAGTTTATTTACATTTTAACAAAAGCAGCGAGAGAAATTCCTTCTCCCGCTGTTTTTATCACATAATCTAATTATTCAGCGATTGCTTCGTAATCTGCAGGAACTGTGATTCCTAATGTTTCGCAGTTTGCTACGTTGTATTTCTTTGTAAAGTTAGGTGCATATTCGATAGGCATTGTGGAAATGTCAGCACCTTCTGCAAGGATCTTTGCAGCCATTTTACCGGTAGCAACACCAAGGTCATAGTAGCTGATGGAAAGGGTAGCAACACCACATCCTGCGCAGATACCTTCTTCACCGGCAACAACAGGAACACCTGCGGGAAGGCAGATATTGTTGATGAGTTCTGCATTGGAAGCAGCTGTGTTATCTGTAGGAACGTAGATAACATCCACAGCACTTGCAGCGTTTGTTGCAACAGAAGAAAGGTCGTTGGAATCTGAGAATGCATAGTATTCACAGCTATAACCTTTTTCTTCAAGGAATGTCTTGATGGTGTCAACCTGATACTGGGAGTTTGCTTCTGCTGAACAGTATAACAGACCAACATTCTTTGCATCAGGGAATAATTCTGCAAGCATATCAGCCTGTCCGTCAAGAGGAGCAAGGTCTGATGTACCGGAGATGTTTCCACCTACGGTTCCGCTGAACCCTTCAATTTCAAGTGCTACACCGTATTCCGTTACGGAAGTTCCAAGGATTGGAATCTCATTGGTTCCTGCAGCAGCAGCCTGAAGTGCAGGTGTTGCATTTGCAAGGATCAGGTCTACGCCGTTGGAAACGAAACCGTTGATGATGGTAGAACAGGTATTGGAATCGCCCTGTGCGTTCTGTTCGTCAAAGATAACTTTGTCACCCAATGCTTCTGTCAGGGCATCCTTAAACCCTTCCGTTGCAGCGTCTAATGCTTCGTGTTGTACCAGCTGACAAATACCTATGGTATATGTAGTATCATCTGCAGCGGCATCTGTTGTGTCTGCTGTAGCAGCTTCTTCAGTGGCAGCCTCTGTGGCTTCTGTGGCAGTTTCCTGTGTTCCAGCGTTTCCGCAAGCTACAAGACCGCCGACCATAGCTATGGTCATAAGTAATGCAAGTATTTTTTTCATAATGGTTTCCTCCAATTATTTATTGTTAGTGAGTAAATCACTGCGTATCAGATTATACAGCTTTAAAGCATTAAAGTCAATGCTGTTTCTGGTAGAAAACACATAAAAAAGCTTATTTGTGAAAGTCAGATAATAATAAATTGCCAAGAAGTCTAATATATTAAGAAAAAAGATGAAAGGGTCAGATAAATGGAGAAAGTATCAGAAAACAGGCAGAGAGAAATAATGAAAAAACATATGTTATTGAATCTTGCTGAATTATTGGAAAAGGAGGGATTGCTTACAGTGAGTGAAAGAGACAGGATGATGTCGCTCATTGTAAGCCACATATAAGGAGTATCAAAGATGCAGGAGAGGGTAGGAATCTATAATAGATGCTCTACGGAAGAAGAGGCGCAGATGAATGCCTTAAGCATACAGGCAGCTGAGAGTAGGGAAATAGCACAGGAGATGGGGTGGAGCATTGCCGAACAGTACATAGAATCGGAGTCAGGAACAACCTCGGAAAGGAGGATGGAGTACAGAAAGCTGTTAGAAGACATGGAGAGAGAGAAGTTTGATATTGTAATGATTAAATCGATTGACAGGCTGATGAGATCGGCAAGAGACTGGTATATTTTTTTGGATAAGCTGACCCGTAATCACAAGAGACTTTATATTTACATGGATCATAAGTTTTACACACCGGATGACAGCTTCATTACTGGAATCAAGGCAATGATGGCGGAAGATTTCAGCCGGGAGCTTTCAAAAAAAATTAAGCATGCGCATGAAGGAAGGCAAAAAAATAAATCAGGATTTAATATTACAGTACCTATGTTTGGATGGAACAAAATAGGTAAAAATAAATACGAAATTAATGAGGAGGAGGCAGAGAACTACCGGATGGCTTTTGCAATGGTAAAGGAAGGAAAGGGATTCTATACGATTGCAAATTATATGTATGAAAAGGGGGTAAGAGGAAAGAAGGGGCAGAGAATATCGGATGTTCAATGGAGAAAGATGATTTTATCACCCCGGGCACATGGCACCATGATATTACATCAGTATGAATATGATTTTGAGACAAAGAAAAGGCAGAAGGTGCCAGAAGAGGAATGGATTTTGGTTGAGGATGCGTTGCCTCCAATTATAAGCAGAGAATATCATGAGGAAGTATTGTGCTATTTGAAGGAAAGAACCGTAGAAAACAGATTTCAGGACTACACAAGAGATATGACGAAGGTGGGCTTGTATGAATTGTCAGGAAAGCTGATCTGTGGAGAGTGCGGAGCTCCTTATTACAGAACAAAATTTATGTCAAAGGGTAAGGGTATTGCAGGATGGAAATGTTCTACGGCAATAAAGAAAGGAAGAAAAACCGAGTACAAAAGAGAAGGCTGTAACAACATCAATGTGATGGAAGAGGAGATCTTTGGGAAAATTGTAGAAGCTTGTAATCAGTATGAGACGCCCTTTTATGACAGGGAGGGGGAAATCATAGATGAAGCGCTAAAAATTATTAGAAAGGTGTTTGACAGTAACAAAGGTCAGGAGGAATTAAAGAAACTTCAAAGGGAACTATATAGGCAGAACGAGAAGAAGCAGGTTCTGATTGAAAAATTAACAGATCAGGAAGCTTTATTTCATATTTATAACCTATACCGTG
>CAMBLS010000302.1 GCA_945868485.1 uncultured Lachnospiraceae bacterium
AAAATGAGATGCGTTTTACTTACGTGATGCGTACAAAATAAGTATAAGAAAGAGAGGAAAAGAAGGTCACATACCAGAAAGATAATATGAAGTGACCTCACGTTTGTAGATACGTGGATTTACCTGTATACTTGAGTTTGAACAAGAACAAAGGTAACAGGGATTACCACATACAAAGGAGGCCACTTATATGAAAAGAATAATACGAATCGGGATGGATGTCCATAGTACAAATTACACTTTATGTGCAATGGAGCCAATTATTGGTGAGGATGACAGAATTTTTGCAACAATTGATGTAGCACCGAACTATAAAAACATTTTAATGTTTATTGAAAACCTGAAAATGAAATTAGGTATTGATAATCAGTATGACATTCAATGTGGATATGAAGCCGGATGTTTGGGATATTCTCTTTACAACCAGTTAATGGCGGCAAATGTAAAATGTGTGATTTTAGCGCCAACCACTATGTTAACACCACAGGGAACCCGTGTAAAAACGGATGCTAGAGATGCGAAGATGATTGCACAGTGTTTGTCTTACGGAGGATATCATGCGGTGTATGTTCCAACCGAAGAAGATGACTCTGTGAAAGAATATATTCATCAGGATGAGAGATGATCATAAAACAGCACTAAAAAAGATAAAACACCAGATTAGTGCATTATGCTTACGACATGGACATCATTACGCCCAGAGCAAGTGGACAATCGCACATTGGAAGTGGTTGAAGCAACTGGAACTTTCTGCATTATATCGAGAAGTATTAGATGAATATATGACTTCTTATGAAGAACAGTGTGCAAAAATAGAAAGATTTGATCAGCGAATTGAAGAATTGGCATCACAGGAGAAATATGCAGAAAAGGTAAAAAAACTGGGATGTTTTTTAGGAATCCAAACACATACAGCTTTATCGCTGATTGTGGAAACCGGGGATTTCGCAAGGTTTGCAAAGGGAAATATCTATGCAGCTTATTTAGGTCTTGCACCAGGAGAAGATTCTAGCGGACCAAAGACAAATAGAACCAGTTTGTCTAAAGCGGGTAACAGTCATTTAAGACAGTTATTGGTGGAAGCGGCAGGTGGAATTTGTAAAGGAACGATAGGTCATAAATCAAAAGCATTGAAAGCAAGACAGAATGGTAATACGGCGGAAATAATTGCGTATGCAGATAAAGCGAATACGAGATTGAGAAGCCGATACTATAAATTGATAAGACATGGCAAAGCAAGAAATGTAGCTGTAGCAGCAATAGCAAGAGAATTGGCATGTTTTGTATGGGGAATGATGACGGATAATATCAGTGTGAAAACGGTATAAAGGTACATCATGTTCATCTGCCGGTCAAGAGTGTTGAGCACCGCTTCGCGGCAAGCTCTTGACAGCCATCTTCCCATGATGAGATGGGCAAACAAGCAGAAATAAGCAGTAAACTGCAGATTTCTGCTCTCAAAAAAGTAACTAGTAAACCTATTGACGGTATCTGGGAGGAGCCAATAACTTTTAAGGTTCGAGTTATTCGCGGCCTCACTTTGTTGGCACGAGAAATCGTGATCCACGTAGAAAGATAGCAGAACTCACGGCGGACCATTAGCCTGTAGGTAACCAATCCACGAATAACAGAGTGGCCAAATGCCGGGAACTGTTAAATCTGGCTCTTTCCAGATACTGTCAATCAACAAATGTGACAATTGTCGGGAGAAAAGTTTGTTAATGTAAAATTTACTCTTGACAAGAGGTCACTTCATAACAGTGAGGAAAACGGCGCAAATATTCCGGACAAGTCACTATCATACCCTATAATAGATAACTGTCCTGGCGCTGTCTCCATAATTGCCTTATATAGGACAATCTTTGCCAGATCCGTCACTCCATCCTCATATGTATTGCTGATCCAAATATTTCCTTTCCCTATAAACTCAGCCATTACTGTCGGCGGATTTCCTATATACAATTTCTCACATATCTCCAACAAATTTTCCACAGTTTCTCCCTTTCAAAAAAAGCCGACATCAAAATTACTGTCGGCTTTACAGATTATTTTTTTTTCATTTTTCCAACAATATTGGCCGCCACAGCAATCACAATCAGGAACACAATATTACATATAAATTTTTTCTGAACTACAGCCGCGCTAGCCGCTCCATATCCCAGTACCGTATAAAGTTTTGTAGATCGCATTATGCTGTAAGCGAATAACCAAATTACACTACAAACCAATACAAGTGAACTTCTTCCCTGTGCAGATTTATAACATCCATAGGCAATTCCGGCTGCTGCTATCAGCGTAGAGATTGGAAATACAACACCGCTGGTCAAATATGCCAGTACCACAGATACAACAAAAACAAGCACTCCCATTTTAGAAGATCCTCTTACTTCCTGTTGACGCTTTTTATAATTTGCCGTCTGCTCTTCTAACTGCCTTATGTAGTTGTTACGTTCTTTATATTCTTCCAGTTCCGGCTTCATTGCCTCCAATACTTCATTTGCAACGCCATTTGTCGCTCCCAAACTAATAGATTTGTTTGCATATTCCTGAACTTCTTCACAATTATCTTCCGTATACTCTCCACACGAATAGAGAATGCTTGCCCTTTGTCCAAGGGCATTTGCATAAAGTTCCGTCATGCCATATTTCTGAGCCATATCACATAACTTCTGGTTCGCATTTAGTGCTTTGTCATAATACGGATTTGCACTGCCAACCACCCGGCTGTTCTGTGCTTCCTGAATTGCCATCTGCCTCAGCACATATTCCCTATCAAAATAAGAGCGACAATTATCCGGCTCCGCAATCACTTCTTTATCTGTACACTCCAGTGCTTTATAAAAATTCCCTAATTCACAAAAAATATTATATCCCAGGTTATAAAAATCTGC
>CAMBLS010000303.1 GCA_945868485.1 uncultured Lachnospiraceae bacterium
ATTTGATCCCAATCCGCATCACTACGATTAGAAACCCGTCCAAACCACAATCTATTATTTTCAAGATTTCTCATATTTAAATATTCCAAATATGACGTTAAAAGTGTCTCTTTATTGTGCTCACTAAATTGACTATAATCACTCATATCTTCCATCGAAGAACTCTCTTGATGATATATAGATTTTGCCAACCTTAAAATTTCAGCCGTCTCACATTGTCCTTTCACTTGAATATCAGGTGTAGCAAACCGCAATTGTGATTTAATCTGTTCATCGGATAAATAAGCAAAGTCCTTTGACAAAGCAATTAACTGCACAATTGGATCTGAATCTCGCCCCGTAGACACAGAATTAATCGTACCTAATCCCCCAGAAGAATAATCTTTATCCATTGAAGCATGATGGAAGATAATGAATGCATTATCTTTAGCATCAATCGCTTTAGTTAAAGAAATAAAAATATGCATTTGCGACCTAGTAAGCTGCCCCAAATACACCCCGTGTTGATTTACCCCTTTTAAATGTTCATAAATTTGGTCATAATTATCCAGTAAATCAATTTCATTTTTTAAACTTTGCGCTTCTTCTCTCCTCTTTATTCCAAAAGCAGCAATACAATCAACAGATGCGGAATGACTGAAATCTGTCTTAGGGCTGACATAAAGAACTCCAAACTTCAAATCAATTGATTCATGAACACTTTGAGATAAGAGTTTCGAATTTATCTTCTTATTCACATCAAGATAATATAAATAATATGTTCCCTTATATTTAAGGACCTCTCCTACTGGCACAGAGTCTGATATGTGAATTGCAGGTTCTTTCTTTGTTTCAATCTCATCAAACATCATATGATCAAGAGAAATATCTTGAAACTCCTTTTTTAAAGAAATTAAAAAAGAAAAATTCGGTGATTTATTACCTTTTACATACCCAGATAAAGTGGATTCAGAAATTTCCATCTTTTCAGCAAATTGTTTTTGATTCATATCCATCTCATCCATCAATTTTTTTAAATTATCTGAAAACCGTTTTTGTACATTATCCAAACTGTACCGGAATATATCATTCTCCATACAATATGCTCCTTACCATTCAATCCGATTTACGTTGCTCTCTTTTTTGAGATTTGACCATTGTTTCGGTTTTTCAATTACTCAGTTACTTGATTTCGTGTGGCGCACAGGCACCACACTTTTCGCATTGCTCTCCATTTTCATAATCACACCAAGGATTATGTTTGGTTATCTCTGAGGGGATATTTGAACAAAATTCATTATCTAGTAATTCTTCTACTGCTCTGAAATCTCGGCATAAAATATACGATGCTACCTGAACCATATCAGCGCCTGCCGCTAACAACACGCCCACATCATTCTTTGATGTTACACCACCACCAGCACATACTTCCAAACCATATTGTTTTGCTACTTTTAAATATTTAAGAGTATACGGTAACTGCCGCCCTCCAAAATAAGAAGTAGTGTTTTCGTGTAATCCTAAGTTGGGATCAGGTATTTCCCTCATAGAATCTAAAAGAGATACCGTTTTAATTCCGCTTTCTTTCAATATATTACAGGCTTTATCCGGATCAAAATTCAAATTCAGTTTTGGCATAACAGCGCAATCTAAACTTTGAACAAGACACATCAACAATATTTTCAGTTTTTCATAGAATCTTTCATCATGTTTTAGTGTTCCGAGATAAAAAAAATCAAGTTGAATAAGCGATGCTCCACATAACTCAAACTGCCTACAAGAATTAAGCCATTTTTCTGGTTCCAATGAAGACGCACTCACACTGGGGATTAACAACATATCAGATGAACAATGATTTAAAGCTTTTTTGTAAAGTTCAATACCCTCTTCTAAAGTTAAAATCTCTCGTTCGAAAGATGCATCCGCATAATAACCATCCTTCACATATACGACCTTCCTTCCATATCCCGTTCCCGTCCTGACATATTCTGCAGAACTTTTTAGGATGGCCGAAGAAAAACCAGCTTCATAACAACATCTCAAACGCTCAACAGATTCAGTTAAAGGGCTGGACGATGCTACTAGATAATTTTTCATTACAATATTAGATAGAGTGTATGCCATATTCATTCTCCCTATGATTTTTTTATCTTCTCATGATACATATAAGAAATAATTGGAATACTTGACTTATTTTGCAATAGCTCAATTTCTTTTTCTACCCCAATCCAATATGCATCTGCTTTCTTACGTGTATAGATATCAAGCCACAATTCATACAAATCCGGATGAAGTTCTTTGATCATATTTAGCATAGTCTGTTTATAATTTCCACGTAAATTCAGATTCTCTACACAAATATAGTCCACAATTCCTTCGCAAGCATCATATAGAGCGTCTAAACTCGTAATTCCAGGTAAATACGGCGAAATAAAAATATACGTTTTTATTCCATTTTCATGAAGTTCTTTCAATGCCCTCAAACGTTCTTCTGCTGAAGAAGCCCCAGGTTCTATAACCCTATTATCCGCTTCATTAAGATTCGACAAAGATATTCCAACTGCAAGACTAGATATCTTTTTTAGCAAATCAACATCACGCAAAATCAAACTAGATTTAGTAAGAATCTCAATATGAGCTGAACATTCTCTCAATGACTCTAAAATTTTAGGCATAAGACAATATTTACTCTCTGCCGGATTATAAGCATCTGTCACTGATCCAATAAGAATCGTCTTTGAGTGATCTAATTTGTTTGGAAGTTTGTATGAAATGTATTTTTTGGGCTCAAGATATGTTCCCCACTCTTCCTTATGACCGGTAAATCGTCCCATAAATGAAGCATAGCAATATCGACAACGGTGTATGCAACCTACATATGGATTAATTACATAATCTGATGCG
>CAMBLS010000304.1 GCA_945868485.1 uncultured Lachnospiraceae bacterium
GAATTGTGCCATCTTCGTATTCACAACATTCGCCACTGGTATACCCCATCGTAGCATACCGTGTGTTTAGTTTAATCGGTGGACGTTGTAATTCACCACCGAAACACAATTGGTTGAAATAATCAAACCGTTCAACTATATAATCAAGTGTCTGTCTCATACGCTAAAATAAGAATCTGTTATCAGCCGAAATATTGTTTGTATCTATATCGCCATCATCAACATCATCTTCTATTTTCCCATTAACAATCCAATTTGCACCTAATCGTTTCAAACTCTCTTTAGCTTTCTCGTTTCCATTTGCAGCAGCTTTACGATACCAGAAAATGGCTTTATGGGTATACACTTCACCTCCGAAACCATTTTCATATATCTCTCCAAGCTCAAGAATGGCCTTTTCGGAACCTTTCTCTGCCGCCTGTTTATAAAAATGGATTGCTTTTTCTATATCATCCAAATCATTGATATACAACGATGCAAGATCTAAGATTGATTCTTCACTTCCTTTTGATATTGCCTTTTCGTACCATTTAATAGCTTCTTCAAGGTTTTTATCCGTGCAATCGCCATTTTGATATAAACGAGCCAACACTATAATCGCATTTAAATATCCTTGGTTTGCTGATTTTATGTAATATTCCAAAGCCTTCTGCTCATCCTTATCCGTTGCAATTCCATACCTATAGTATCTGGCAACATTATTTTGAGCGACCTCATCACCCATATCTGCAGCCTTAAGGAACCATTCAAAAGCTTTACTCTGCTCTTCTTCAAGACAACCAAGATTATTCATTGCGGCAGAATTTCCCTCATCAGCCAATTCAAGGTATAGTGCGTATGCACGTTCTTTTTTGCCGATATCTGATGAAGCATAAGCTGTCATAAATCTTACTCCTTTTTTGTCTTGGGCTATAGCTGCTTCACCCCAGCGGGCGCATTCCTTATAATCTTTAGGAAGTGAAGCATTCCCTTTGAAATAGTCCTCACATAGTTTCACCTGAGCATCTGCATTACCTTCTTCCGCCGCCTTGATATACATCGGATAAGCCATATTCAAGTCTTTTGGAGTCCCTATTCCATTCATATAGCATTGGGCAAGGCACCATTCAGCTTCAGAATCAACAAAACCTTGGTCAAAAGCATTTCTAAGGAACTTAAAAGCATTTGATCTGCTTCCATAATTCTTATAAAGAATCACGCCATATATTCCTTCTGCTTCGTAATGACCATTTTTTGCCGATGTCTCAATCCAATGTCGGTATTTATATGAATCAGCAGATGTTCCTGTGCCATCTTTAAACATCATTGCCAAATGATATTGAGCAGGAGGATAACACATCTTTGCTGAATTCCGCATCATATCAAATGCCACAGTTTCGGACTGTTTGTACAAACGACCATCAAGGCAGCACTTACCTTTGAGATAAAAGGCGTACGGATTTTCTTTATTAATTTCATTCTCTATCGTTGTTACCATATCATTAATCCATCTATCATCTTCGACTTCATCCGCATGGAGGACATAAACAAATTTTTCCATGCTTAACATATCATCGTCTTTCGTAGCTTCTGCTATCAATCGTATCCCTGTTTGCGAACTCTGCTCGACTCCTAAACCATAAAAATACATCTGTCCAAGCAAACCTTTTGCAAGGGGAATGTTCTTTTCTTTCGCATAATTTAGGCAGCGATAAGCTAAATGCGTATCTCTTTCCATCCCATGATAACCATACAGATAGTCCATCCCCTTTTGGGCAATCTCATCGGCATTTGCTCCATTTGTAAGCATTTTAAGCTCAACCTCATCAAGTTTGCTTTCAGAAACAGTTCCAGGACTAACTTCTGCCAGTTTTTTATACCATTGATACGCTTCTTCCCAATCGTTGTTAGCGTCGCACAGTTCTGCCATAGCCTTTACGAAACGAGGATTACCATTATCTGCCCCTTGTCTTATCCATTCCTTCTGTTGAACTATGTCTTTGGGAAGACCGTATTCACCATATTGGAACGCATCAGATAATTTTAATATCATTTCCTCATTTCCAAATTGGGCCAGCTGTGCTATATATGGAATGGCAGCAATTCTTTCCTTGACATCAGAAACTTCTGCTAACTCAATAATACGATTGATACAATACACGTCGTTTCTCTGAGCATACTCTCTATAAATCTCAAGAGCACTTGCTGCAGATTGCTTACACCCAAAACCATTAAGAAGATCATCCGCCACTTGAATGCGAGCTGGTTTATGTCCCTGACGTGAAGACATCATTTCCCATTGATGAGCAATCTTTTCATCTTTCGGGACATACATTCCTCTCCGGTAAAAATCTGCAATTTTCCTTTGTGCGAAAGGGCATTGCTTACGTTTACCATATTTACTGCACTGATTGCATTCTTCACACCCATGATCCACTTCGTCTACACATTGGAAAAAGAAATCTTTGTGAGTCAGTGCATCACCACACATTTGTATATATTTCTGTTTTTCTAAACAAAAGGCTGTAGGTTCTGGTGTTTCTTCACCTTCTTCACTTTCAAAGTCATGTAGTCTCAATTGAACCCTCAAACAATACTGGTTTTCTTCGCCAAAGAACCAACATACATCAGCTTCTGAGAGAACGCATACATAATAAGCTTGACGGGTCAGCTTCACAATCTCGCGAAATCTTTTTCCGTCTTGATTGTAATTATCATAAGCACCATCAGTAATCACATCGCCGGCCATGTGGAATACAAGAACATCATATACATTCAATGAATTGAAATCAGCATCATGCCAGTCTTTATTTAATACTTCCGGATCCAAATGAGGGAATAACGCACGAAGCATCGATATGTTGTCAAGTAACTTTTCAGTTCTTTT
>CAMBLS010000305.1 GCA_945868485.1 uncultured Lachnospiraceae bacterium
AATTCCGATATCCATGAGCTGATTTCTCTGAAGGCTGATATCACACATATGATTAAACGGGTATCCAATAGAGCAGAGAGGACAATTCTTGAGAAGAGATATTTGTGTTTTGATACCTGGGAGCAGATATCCGTGGATATGGGTTACAGCATCCAGCATACTTTTAGGCTTCATGACAAGGCTTTGAAAGAAATTGATGGATTTCTGAAAGTGGAGAGCTGATGTGATAGAATGAGAGTCTGTAAATATGTTATTGTTATAATGCGGAAAGCATAATAGAACAGAGCCTTGAGGGAGAAATCTTTCAGGGCTCTGGCTATGCATGGAGGTGTAACAGTGCCAAGCAAACCGAAGAAACCGTGTGCTTATCCAGGCTGTCCTGCATTAGTGACCGGGCGGTACTGTGAGGAGCATGCAAGAAAAATAAACAGCGACTATGAGAAATACAGTAGAGATAAAAGCATCAAGAGAAGATATGGCCGTGCATGGAAAAGGATACGTGATAAGTATGCTTCTGAGCATCCGTTCTGCGAGCAATGTTTTGAACGTGGACTTGCAGTTCCGGTGGAAGAGATCCATCACAAGAAACCATTGAGTGAAGGCGGCACACATGATCGGAGCAATCTGATTGCGTTGTGCAAGTCGTGTCATTCACAGATTCATGCCAAGCGTGGAGATCGATGGGGATAAGGTAGGGGGTATCGAAATCTCTACAGACCTGTCTTCTATAGAACGGCGGGTGGGTGCTGCGTGTGCAGTCGCGAAATGGAAGATGGGGGATGATCGTCATCAGTTTTCTAATTCTTGTTGATTTCGCCCGCAAATTGCATATAATGGTAATTAGAACAGTAATGTTCTCGATGTAAGAGCATCGTTAAAAGTTGGGCTGCAGATGGAACAGGATAATTCCATCTCATTTGATGTCTTTACTGGGCATCGAGCCTGGTCACTTGGAGAAAGTGGTAGTCCACGTGGGGGACTTAATGATTTCCACGTTGCATTGGATATCTTAACTGGGTATCGAGGCTGACAACCAGCAGAAAACTCTTACTTAATAATATTGTGATTATTGCATCAGGAAACTGGTGCTTTTTTTGTGCAAAAAAAGAATGGGAAGGAGGGGGATTCCGTTGGCAGGAAGAAAGCCAAAGCCTACAGCAGTAAAGAAGCTGGAAGGTAATCCGGGAAAAAGAAAACTGAATAGCAAAGAACCGGTTCCGGCAAAAGGAATGCCTACCTGTCCTGACTGGTTAATGCCGGAAGCAAAGAAGGAATGGGAGCGCCTGGCTGAGCTGATGAATCAGATGGGTGTTCTTACAGAGGTGGACATGGCAGCCTTTGCAGCATACTGTCAGTCATATGCAAGATGGAAGGAAGCGCAGGAGCATATCACCTCCGGTGGATCTACTTTTGAGACTGATAAAGGATATCAGCAGCAGACTCCTTGGGTTGGAATTGCAAATACTAATCAGAAGCTGATGCTGCAGGCGGCAGCAGAGTTTGGATTGACACCATCCTCACGAAGCAGAATTATTGCTGGTAACAGCAAAGCGAAGGAACCGGAGGATGAGATGGAGGCATTACTTGGGGGTGATAGTTAATGGCAAGGGAAACAAGGCCTAAGGACTATCCGAAGCTTAAGAATTATCAGCCTACGAGATTTATGCTTCCCACATCCCATTATGATAAGGCGAAAGCAGACAGGGCAGTAAAATTTATTGAAAACCTGTGTCATACCAAAGGTAAATGGGCTGGAAAGAGATTTTGGCTGTTACCTTGGCAGGAGCAGTTGATCAGAGATATTTTCGGAATTGTAAAGCCTGATGGGAACAGACAGTTCCGTACAGCGTTTGTTGAAATATGTAAGAAGGTAGGTAAGAGCGAATTGGCAGCAGCTATCGCTCTTTATCTTTTGTATGCGGATAATGAGCCAAGTGCTGAAGTTTATGGCGCTGCGGCGGATCGTCAGCAGGCATCAATCGTATTTGATGTGGCAAGGCAGATGGTGGAGATGTCGCCTGCTCTTATGAAGAGAAGTAAGCTGATGTCAGCCACCAAGCGAATTGTCAATTATGGCAACGCCGGATTTTATCAGGTGTTATCTGCAGAGGTTGGAAGCAAACATGGATTTTCAATTTCGGGACTTGTGTTCGATGAAATTCATACACAGCCGAATCGCCAGTTGTACGACGTACTGACCAAGTATAGTTCTGATGCGAGACAGAATCCGCTTCACTTTATAATTACGACTGCCGGGAATGACAGAAATTCCATTGCTTTTGAATTGCATACCAAGGCGATTGATATTTTGGAGGGCAGGCGTGTGGACCCGACATTCTATCCGGTGGTTTATGGACTGAAGGATGATGAGGATTGGGAAGATGAGGCAAACTGGTATAAGGTAAATCCTTCCCTTGGATATACGGTGGATATTGAAAGACTTCGTGATGCATATCGCGAGGCAAAACAAAATCCCGCTGATGAGATAACCTTCAAGTGGCTTCGAATGAATATGTGGGTGAGTTCTACAACATCCTGGATTCCGGATGCAATCTTTATGAAAGGCAATGAGCCGATTGATATGAGATTGTTGGAGGGAAGAGATTGTTATGCCGGATTGGATTTATCAAGTACTGGGGATATAACAGCACTGGTTCTTATATTTCCACCGAGAAATGCTGATGAGAAGTACATTCTGGTGCCGTACTTTTGGGTGCCGGAAGAAACGATTCCTCAGAGGGTGAAGGCAAATTCGGTTCCGTATGATGTATGGGAGAAGCAGGGGCATCTGTTGGCGACAGAAGGAAATGTGATTCACTACGATTTCATTGAGAAGTTCAT
>CAMBLS010000306.1 GCA_945868485.1 uncultured Lachnospiraceae bacterium
GACAAGCTTCCTGATGAAGCACTTGCTGCAGTTCAGAAGCTGGTTGATGCTCTTAACTAATCAGAGATGTTTTTATTATGTGGGTATGCGTAGGCATACCCACATTTTATATAAAATTTCCAGTTGTATTTTATAGAGTGATTGGATATAATAAAATTAACCTGAAATGTGCGACAACTCCTGTTAGTTTTGAACCTACAGATACTTTAAACGGGATTCCTATATTATCTGGCGGCTGTCAAGCCCTCACTCGTTATGAGGATTGGAAGGGAAGGCAAAAGCGCAGGTTGCGGTCACCCACCTAGCATGGCTAGGAGTCAAAAGGCAGGAACCGGCATTTTGGGGAACATAAACAGAAGAAAAGCAGCCCATATGGGGCTGCTTTTCTGCGTATAAAAGGGAATATGGGAAATTTATGGAGAGAAAGTTAAAAATTTGGATTAAGCTGATTGCAGTGATTGTATTGACCATCATATTTGTTTGGTTGATTGCTACAGATGAGAGAATACTTCAGTTGAGGCAGCCGGAAGGAACACTGATTTCCAGAGAAGATGTATGGATTCTTTTGAATGCGTCGGATGAATGGAACATGGATTCTGATCTGTTGGAAGAGATTTGCAAAGGTGATGGAAGTGATGGGGAACAGGAAGAATATTTGACCTATGCTGATTACCAAACAATATTGGACTGTCTGTTGGAAGAAAAAGAATCGAATCCTCAAATCTTGAAGTTGAAGGAAGAACTTACATATAAGGGGCGCTATCGAAAGGATTTTTATCTTTTAAAGTCTGATTGGTATCAGGCATATGAAAAGCTATTATCTTTTTATGAGCTTTCACAGACTATTCATAAAGAGAGGGTAGAAATTCTTTGTGGAAATTCTAATGTGGCAGGGGAAAAAAAGTTAGAGGAAGGAGATATTCTTACAAAAGATGGGAGAGTTTACGAAGGGGTTTCCAGAGAGTTTGCAGAATTGAAATTTATCGTTGTTAATGCATATGTCAGAGAAAACAAGCTGCTGACTTTGGTGGAAGCAGACGTAGGAGAAGGATGGCTTGAAAATCTGTGGGTTATGGAGTGTGATGAAAACAGGGTATGGTTTTTTTATAAAGGATATGAGCTGTGGGGAGAACTTGCTGAAGCTGGCGTAATATCGCCGGAAGCAAGAGAACAGGTTGGAAATCTTGGGTTTAAGGAAGGCAAAATTTTAAAAGGGGTAATCAAAACTGAACGGATAGGAGGAAAGCTTCTGGGAATTTCACCATCTCAGGTGGAAATTGAAGGTTATGGGAAGCTTGAACTTGCAGAAAACTGTGTGGGATATCAATTATATGAAGAACTGCGTGAAGCTGAGATGTCAGAACTGTCTGTGGGGTATCACTTCGCAGATTTTGTCCTTGAGGACGGAAGGGTATGTGCCTTTCTAATTACAAAGAAGGAAACGATGGAGAACATACGAGTGCTGATTAGGAATAATGATTTTAGCGGATTATACCATAAGCAAATCGTCTTGACCTGCCAGGATGGAATGACTATTTATTATGGAAGTTACAAGGACAGACTGAATAAGAAAGTGAGTGCCGGAGAAACATTCGTGATTGATTTCGAGGATGAATCTCTAGGGGAAGGAAGAATTGAGGCTGTACCTGACACCAATACGGGCAAAATAGAAGTACAATCGCTGATGCGCAGTCAGGGAATCCCGTCTTATCGAGGCAGTATGGAAATCCTAAAGGCGAAGGAGGGTCTTGTTCTAATTAATGAAGTCCCTTTGGAGGAATATTTATATTCTGTAGTGCCCAGCGAAATGCCGGCATCTTACCCTATGGAGGCATTAAAGGCACAGGCAGTCTGTGCCAGGACGTATGGTTACCGCTATCTGCAAGCACCTGGGTATGGAGCATTTGGAGCTCATGTGGATGATAGCGTGGGATATCAGGTTTATAACAATATTGTAGAAAATATGAATTCCACCAAGGCAGTAAAAGAAACTACAGGAATGATGTTGATGTATCAGGAGGAAATGGTCAATACCTATTACTATTCGACTTCTTGCGGCTTTGGAGCAGATGCAGGTGTGTGGGATGAGAGCAGGACAGATCAGACCCCTTATTTAAATGCTGCATATCTTGGAAAAACTGCGGATGGGAAAACCAAGGATGGAGAGCTGCCGGAAGATTTGGTGAAGGAAGAAATTTTTCGAAGCTATATCATGCAAAAGGATGAAGATGCGTATGAAAAGGAAGAACCGTGGTTTCGTTGGTCTTACCAGGTGGAGAATCTTGACACAGATCTGATGGCAGAAAGGGTAATGGATAGATATCAGGCAGTTCCGGCAAAGGTCCTTACTTTCGTCGGAACAGATAACCCTTCGGACGAAAAAGCAGAGTATGAGGTAAAGGAACCCAAGAGTTTTCAAAAGATATATGACATAAGCTGTATCAGGCGAAAAGAGGGCGGTATCATGGATGAATTGCTTTTGGAAACAGATAAGGGAACCTATAAAATCATATCGGAATATAATATCAGATATATTCTAAACCAAGGAGGTATGGTGATCAGACAGGATTGTTCGTCCTACGAGAGTAGTCAGCTGCTTCCCAGTGCTTATTTTGCGATAGATATTGTAAAAGAAGGAAAAAGTGTGATAGGATATACTATTATTGGTGGCGGTTATGGTCATGGTGTCGGTATGTCGCAAAATGGTGCCAAGGCAATGAGCATACAGGGAAGGAACTTTCAGGAAATTCTTGATTTTTACTACAGGAGCTGTCAAATTAATAAAGTTTATTAAATCAGGTGTTGTAGAGGAAACTTTATG
>CAMBLS010000307.1 GCA_945868485.1 uncultured Lachnospiraceae bacterium
GAAGCAGAGAAGCTTCGTGGCAGCCATATTTACATGGATGTAGTTACAGTAGGTGCAACCATTGATGTGATGTTGGCAGCAGCCATGGCAGAAGGGCAGACAATTATTGAGAATGCGGCAAAAGAGCCTCATGTGGTGGACGTGGCTAACTTTTTGAACAGCATGGGTGCTGTGATTAAAGGGGCAGGAACTGATGTGATCAGAATCAAAGGTGTTCCCAAACTTCATGGACCAGAGTATACGATTATTCCGGATCAGATTGAGGCTGGAACATTTATGTTTGCAGCGGCAGTGACTAAGGGAGATGTGACAGTAAAGAGTGTGATCCCCAAGCATTTGGAGTCCATTAGCGCTAAATTGATGGAAATAGGCTGTGAGGTGGAGGAGTCAGATGATGCAGTGAGAGTGGTAGCAGCAAAGCCACTTACCCATACTCATGTAAAAACCCTTCCTTATCCGGGATTCCCCACAGATATGCAGCCACAGATTACGGTGGCGTTGGGGCTTTCTAAAGGAACCAGTATTGTCACTGAAAGTATTTTTGAAAATCGTTTTAAATATGTGGATGAACTTACCAGAATGGGGGCCAGCATCAAGGTAGAAGGTAATACAGCTATCATTGATGGCGTAAGTAAGTATACAGGCGCAAGCATAAGCGCACCTGATCTTCGTGCGGGTGCGGCATTGGTAATTGCCGGGCTTGCAGCGGAAGGCACTACGGTAGTGGATGATATCAAGTTTATTGAAAGAGGTTACGAAGATTTTGATCTTAAGCTAAGAGGTCTGGGCGCTCAGATTGAAAAAGTGAGCTCGGAGAGGGAACTGCAGAAGTTCCGGTTGAAGACAGGTTGAAAATGAAAGAAGTTAAAAAGAAGCTCTGGTTGTTAAATCAGAGCTTCTATTGTTATATCAGGATGTATGCTTAAATCAAGAAAGCCGTTGGAGGTCTGCACGGTAGGAGCAGATAGCTTGTTCTTATTAATGAAGACAATTTGGCCGGTAATGCCATTGCTAAGGCGCACATTGTTTAGAAGATAGGTATTTACTACATTTTCAAGAAAAGTCATAATAAAATGAGTGTCATACTTTTGAAGACCTTCGCTTTCAAAGAGTGCAATCGCCTTAAAAGGGCATAAGGGACCGCGGTAAATCCGTGCGCTGGTCATGGCATCGTAGACATCGGCAATGGAAACTAATTTGGCATATGTGCTGATCTTGGAGAGCGGAAGCCCAAAGGGGTAACCGGAGCCGTCACAACGTTCATGGTGCATTAGCACTGCATTTAGAATCTGAGGATCCAAATGGGAATTTTGCAAAAGACGATAGCCTTCCTGTGGGTGGGTTTTGATCAAATCATATTCGGAGGAAGTCAACTTGCCGGCCTTTTTAATGATTGTATCAGGGATTCGGGTTTTACCAATATCATGGAGAAGACCACTTGCGGTAGCAAGGTAAACTTGTGATTCGTCCATACGTAGCCATTTTGCAAATACATTGCAAATCAGAGCTACATTCATACAGTGCACATAGGTGGCATCATCATATTCACGCATGCAATGCAGCATATCAAATATATTGGGATAGGCAGAGCCTAATTTTGAAAGATTCAGGGCATGCTTCATCAGCCTGTCTAAATTAAAAGGAGCGTTTTTTTCGATAACGTCATTGACAGAAGTCTTGAAATGTTCCACGTCCTTCTCAAAGTCTGCACGGAACTTAAGAAATTCCGGATTTTTCTGAATTTTTTCTGCATAAGATGAATCGTGGGAAGTTTCAGGCTGTATTTCAACAGGAACATCATCTTCTATTCTTATATTCAGGATGGAATAAAAGGCAAGTTTTGTAATAGTCTTATCATTTAAGATAATACCCTTGGACAAAATAAGCTGGTTTGAATAGTTGTAAACATCCTCGGCAGTAATCATGCCGGGAATCAGTTCAGAAGTGCGAACTCGTCTCATGTTTTCCCCCATGTAATTGTATTTGTAACCACAATTAAATTATAAGGATATTGGTGCCTTGTGTCAATCAATCCCAGCATGATCAAATGCCTGAAAAAGCTATAAAGTGGGGAAAATTTGCAGATGAAAACACCCAAAAATACGTTGACAAAACTATATATATAGTGTAGTCTGTGTATAGATAAGATATGAAAATTCAATATTGTGCATAATCTCTTATTCAGAGTGGTGGAGATACATAGGATCTGTGAAGCCACGGCAACCCCGAATACGGAAGGTGCCTACCTGAGCGAGCAAGCAGCCATAAGGCGAATCGAACAATAAGAGGATTTGATTATCGTTTATCAATCCGCTTATTTCAAAATAAGCGGTTTTTTGTTTCTATTAACTTATTTTCACAAAAGGAGAGGAAAAATGGAAAAAAGATTATTTACTTCCGAATCAGTAACTGAAGGTCATCCTGACAAAGTCTGTGATGCCATATCCGATGCAATTCTGGACGCATGCATGGAAAAAGATCCTATGAGCCGTGTGGCTTGTGAAACAGCTACCTGTACAGGTTTCGTACTTGTAACCGGAGAAATCACAACCAATGCATATGTAGACATTCAGAAGATTGTGCGTGATACAGTTAAGGAAATTGGGTATACCAAATCTGAGTATGGATTTGATGGAAACACCTGTGCAGTATTAGTTGCAATTGATGAGCAGTCCGCAGACATTGCAATGGGCGTTGACAAGGCACTGGAAGCCAAAGAAAATAAGATGTCAGATGCTGAGATTGAAGCAATTGGTGCAGGGGATCAGGGGATGATGTTCGGATATGCAACCAATGAA
>CAMBLS010000308.1 GCA_945868485.1 uncultured Lachnospiraceae bacterium
GTTTGAGCATTTCAAAGCAGAATTGGAAAGAGAGATGCGCACCATTGACAATTCTATGGCAGATCGTATTGTTACAAAAATTGATCGTGACTGGACCGATTTGTTGTGGTGTTATCGTGATTCTGGCACTGGAAATGCAGATGACTGTATCATAGATGATGAATTTTTGCGTTATTTTAAGTTTGTGTGCGATATTCTCTGCTATCGTCAGGGAAAGTCTCCGGCCGGAGAGAGCAATGATGAATTTGACTTGCTGCAGCGATATTTTGCAGCAGATGTGCCTCATGCCAAGGAAAATATAGAAACACTGGAAGCTTTTTTCGATTGTTGGATCGGTATTGATGGTTATAGCAATCCTACAGAATTTTTAAAATCTGTTTTTGCCTACTCACATGAGCAAGAGAAGGTTCTAGTAGATGGTAGTCGTTATGAGATAAATATTTTTGGTGATTGTCTGCATTCTTATTCTGATAAGACTGGTAGAACCAGGTTGTTCCCTTTGAACCGTATCATATTGCTGTATGGTATCGTTGTATATTTGCAGAATCAGCAGCAGATCTCATATAGTGAGTTTGTACGCCGAATCCGAATCTTGAATAATCTGATTCAGAATTCCGTAGATGCTATCTCTGATCGTGCTGATCGAAATCGTATTCCGGCAATCTTGCAGCAGACGGATGCTCTTATTTTAACCGGACAGATTGATAATACGATTGATAATAGTTTTAGTGTCCATCAGTTGAAGGAAGAAGCAGAGAAGATAAAGTATTTACAGGAGAACCCTGTGGATCGAGAGAAGTTATATCGATTGGAAGATCATCCAATGTTGAAAGGTCAGATTGCTATTCTAGGTTTAGAGAATCTGGATTTAGTGGATCAATTTGAATCCTTGTTTACCTGTAAATGGGATAACATTGATATTGCTATGATGTCTATTGGCAACTATGGTCAGATGGAAAGAAATAAGCGAACTTACCAGTTTGCTTCAAAAGGAATGCAGATTGCCTGGGATGAACTGTTTCATAGAAGCGCTAACAGCGGTTTTGAGAATACTAAGAATATCCTGGTGACCTTATTGAAAAAGCAGAAGGAATTCAAGGATGAAGATCTGCAGGCAATGGCATCAGATTATAAAAGAATGTGAAACGAAACAGGTATATCCGTGGCGTTACTACTATATTAAGTATCCATCCTATAGACCGGGTAGTTATGGTAAGTTGTTTAATGATGACCCAACAAATTATCCTTATCACTTCGATGTTATGCAGACAAAATCAAAGCCGTCACAGAATACATATCTGCCGTATTTAAAGGAAGCAGATAGTATTCACTTAGATCGTGATTGGATGGGACGCTTGTTAAGATATGGGGATCAATATGTAGAATGTGCTACAACAGCATATCATCTTTGTAATTATGCGGATGATACGCTGATTGAGGAAGTAATGATTCCGCAGAATGAAGATGGTGTCGATGTTAAAGATCGCGTGGAAGTGTTGAAAGAATATTTGAAGAGAAAAGGTTTAGTGTAAACAGATTAGAAAAGGAATTTATGGACCATACGATTGATTATTATAATTACAATGCGGAAAATTTCATAGAGAATACGCAGAATGTAGATATGCGTCCGACTCAAGATAAGTTCTTACAGTTATTAAACGC
Organism: uncultured Lachnospiraceae bacterium; assembly: GCA_945868485.1. Taxonomy (GTDB): domain Bacteria; phylum Bacillota; class Clostridia; order Lachnospirales; family Lachnospiraceae; genus Suilimivivens. The sequence continues at coordinate 1,663 of CAMBLS010000308.1, forward strand.
AGGAGATTTTATCCTCGATTTCGGATGCGGTTCTGGCCGTGACACGAAATATTTCTTGGATCAGGGTTATCAGGTAACAGCAATCGATGGATCTGCAGAACTTTGTCGGTTGGCCAGTGCTTTTACCGGTATTGAAGTGAAAGAAATGCTGTTTCAGGAATTGGATGATATGAGCACTTACGATGGCATCTGGGCATGCTCCTCTATTTTGCATTTGCCAAAGAATGAGCTGCTTTTGGTGATTCGAAAAATGAGTGATGCGCTTAAAAGTACCGGCGTAATCTACACTTCCTTCAAATACAGTGATTTTGAAGGTGTGCGTAATGGTCGGTATTTTACAGATTTTACTGAGGATTCCTTTAAGGAATTCATAGCAGAGATTCCAGAGCTTACGATAGAAGACTATTGGATCACCGGCGATGTCAGACCAGGAAGGGGTGATGAGAGGTGGCTGAATTTAATACTCCGCAAATAGGATATTCCTTACATATCAATGGAGAGTACCGCAACACCCTGGATATAGAAGGCTTTTCTCAGATGATGAAGGATCCTTCCTACTGTTACAAATTCTATTGGCTGGAAGCTATCGTAGATATCATTTCAGAGGGGATTCAGGATACTACCTTTGATGCAATTATCGATGAGATGATTTGCAATGCATGGTATTCCGTAAGAGAATTTCATATTCACCTTAGTGGCATCCAGGCGGACGGTCTGGTGAGAGATGGTCTGGAACGTGCGGTTCTTAAGCTGACAGAACTCAGTGATTTGCCGGCAAATGCATCCAAAGTGGAAATCAAAAATGCGATCCGGGAGCACAATGCCGACCTGAAACTTGCTAAGGAACAGCTGACAAATATGGTCCCGGGACGTGCATTGGCGGGATTCTTCTCCAAAAGTGCAGAGGAAGTGCCGTGGGGAAGTATTCGCAGATTAACGGAGTATATCAGACGAATCGATAGTACTGTAATTCGCCTTCCTTATACCTTTGGTGACAGCAGTAAGCTGAAAAAGGAAGTTCATTTCAATCTGGATTGGATGCGGATGATTCAGGACAATACGGTAAATATTCTTGGATGGATTCAATACGAAAAAGTGAAATGGCTGCAGAATAATAATCCGGAGGTTCCGGGCCT
>CAMBLS010000309.1 GCA_945868485.1 uncultured Lachnospiraceae bacterium
TATGTGTTATCATTATAAGAGTTTTACCTTTCATTTCTTCGAGCAATAATTCTTCTAATTGCTTTTCATAATAAATGTCCACGCTTGAATTAGCTTCATCCAGAATGCATACTTCTTTATCACGATAAAATGCTCTGGCAAGCGCTATTCTCTGCCTTTGTCCACCCGAAAGCTTTATCCCGTTATCACCAACACTAGCATTTAATTTTTCAGGAACCATGAAATCTACCATTCCACTCTTGCTCATAGATTTCTCTAAACGTTCTTGATCTTCTTTCTCATACAGCAAAATGTTCTCTTTAATGGATGTATTAAAGAGATATACACTCTGACTGACAACAGAATATATTTTTCGGTATTCTTCCAAGTCATATTCCTCTATAGGAATACCATTTAATGTTATTTCCCCTGACGATGGTTTATGCACACGCATAATTAATTTTAAAAGTGTACTTTTGCCAACACCATTTCCACCAATAATAGCAACTTTCTCTCCCGCATACATTTGGAAAGACAAATTTTTCAAAAGCTCATTGCTACCATATGAAAAACAAAGGTTTTCAATTCTGATGTCATTAAATCTCGCTTTAGGGATGATAATGCCTTTATCCTCTTCTTCCTCTTTGTCTCTAAAAGCAAAATATCGATTGGCTGATGGCACTATTCCGGATAACAAAAACAGAATATTAAGTATAGAAATCACCGGCTCTGTTACATACCCACTATATGTTACAAATGCAAAAATACTCCCGACTGATAAACCTGAATTAACAATGAAATAGATACCTGAAATATAAATAAGTATTTGCAGCACATTCAAAAGAAATGTATCCACACTTCCGTTGTACTCACTTAACATATCCTCAGGCAGGTCGCAGGTTTAAGGGTATAATCTGGCTTCAGGGTTATATTATACCTGAATCCGTGAAGTTCAGCCTTTTTTTACAACCAGCTCCTAAAATGGAATTGGTTGTCCATTACTTTTGTTGTTAACAACAGTATTTTTTTCAATTTCCTCAGTTAGAGGTTATTTTGAACAGGATTTTTGAAAAAATGGGTACACAAAATAAAGCTCTTATATGAACTTGCCAGTGATTTTATTACACAGCGACACTACTTTCACAGTAATCTGCGAAAAGATGACGCCATATATTGCTTTTTCCAAGTCCCAGAACTAATTGACGTGCATGCGTCGTGACATGACTCGCCATCATGATCAGGTTGCTGATTACAGTGTGGAGTCTCCGGCGTTTGACATTCCGTTTTTGACGGGGTGCTCGACCTCCAATTGTGCCCTGCCCTATCATTCTGAGGATGTTATAGGCAATCAGTCCCAATTCCAGTACCAATGCATTTGTTGCAAATTTACCGGATGGAAGACGCTCCAGATCCATATCTGTTTTAACCTCACTATGGAACTGTTCACATTCCCCATGGGCATGATACAGATTAATGATTTCCTCGTCTGTTGCCCCTAGATTTGTCCACCAGGTTTCGACTTCTATCTCTGGAATTAGAAGAATCTGACCGTATTTGTCCACGGTGCGCTCAGTGATTTCGTATCCGGTGCGCAGTGTAAACTCTTTTTCAAACTGCTTACTGCGTACATCTTTCCAGTCACTTCCGACATATACGGTTTTTCCCTCTCTGGGCGTTGTGATATTTTTGCAGTACTGTCTGGCCATATCAAACCATCCATCTGTGCTTTTGCGGCGAAGATTGCGTTTGATGATAAAAGAGCAGCCTGCATCGATCAGAACCGCAATATTGTCAATAGAGTCATTACCGGAATCCAGACGTACCAGTAATGGCTGATCGGTAAGCTTTTTACAGAGGCGGATGGTTTCCTGCAGGAATTCTACCGTTCCGTTCTGGCAATGCTGCTTTCCCTCACGAAGTTCAAAGTTAATGGCATAACCTTCCGTTCCAAGGTAAGCCATCATAGGTGCATATCCATCAAAGCCTTTATATGTGCGGGAAACACCTTCTTTTTTGGACTTGGAGTTATCCATCGGTGTGACATCAATATCCACGGGTACAAATCCATTAGGCAGAGCAGTTGGCTGAATTTTATTGGAAATCAACAGTTCGACATTTTCATTCAAAATAGTTTCACGAAGACTGTCACCAATATCATTCATGCGCTGACGCAGAGTTTCTTCGGATGGAATGCTATAGGTAATGCCAAGTGCTGCTTGGTAAAATGCTTTATCATCATCCATCTCGTGGACTGCCTCAAAGTATGGTTTTCCCATGCAGAGCATACCGATGTAAGTGAGGATGATGTCACCGTTTTTGATCTGATGCTGGGAACGGTTTTTGGTTACATCCATACGGTTTAGTTTTTTAGCAAAATCACTTTTTCCAAGAAGTGCACCGACAACAGCAAGTCCGCTGGCAGGGATAATGCGCTCATCTGTAAATTCGACAATAATGTTTTGGTTCGTGTTCAGAGTAAATCTCCGATTGTTATTCATGGTAAAGAACTCCTTCATTAGTGATTGATAGAGTAAGTATACCATGAAATTCATTCACCCAATAGGTGAAAACGGAAGAACTTGTAAAAACACCTTGAACATTAGAAAATACAGGCTTTTGGTGGGATAATTTGCATTGAACTTCACGGATTCAGGTTATATTCAGAATTATGCGTTGGAAAACAATATCAATCCTGCTGCAAAATTGTTTAATATGTCGGAAAGAGCAGTTAATAAGCATTTGAAGCTGGTATGTGATTATTTAGGGTATGATGGTATCGGTTCTCATTCGTTTAGAAAATATTTTGCTACCAGCA
>CAMBLS010000310.1 GCA_945868485.1 uncultured Lachnospiraceae bacterium
TGCTGCCTCATATATTGCTAAGTCCGTGCCACTTGCACATATCGGATTTGGATTGGCAGTATTCACGATTACATCTGCTTTTACCTTTGTTATATCGTTTCGGACAATCTTAAATGGCATTGTGACTCCTCCTTATTTTCTAATCCTCCTCCAATCTGCAATAACATTATCCTCTCCTCTTGTACTTGTACCCCAATACCCCGGATGTGCTACAGGGTATATATATGTTTCTCCATAAATATAAGGTTCTCCAGTTCCTATAAGTTCAGATACTCTATTGCAGGAAAACTTTTTATCAATCAGAGTTCGTATTACAACCACAGATGTATCAAGACCCAGACAGATTATGTTTTCCGGCTCTATAATGTCAATCAGTGATTTTATTTCGGCTGCATCATTTGCCAATATCTTTCTGGTCATATTTCCAGAATACTTATCTCTGCGATAGCCCAAATTACAATTGCAGAAAAACAAATCTGGATATTTTTTCTTGTCAATTTCATTTTTACCAAGCAGTTCAAAGTATCTGACAATATTTTTATCCGTCTGTGAATCCCTTGCTTCCAAATCTACATTTTCATGGAACATCACATCTATACCATCATTCATCTTACGGACATTTGCAATCGTACCGTTTAGTTCTTCCTTTTCTGGTGGTCCGAAATCCTGACCTATCAGCATATACTTAATATGTGGTGTCTTCTTGGCGTAATCTCTCCCTTGCCAATATGTCCATAGGTTAATTTCCTGACACAAATCTTCTCCCTGACGTAAATCGCACCAGCCAAGTGTCAGGTTCTTTGTGTATATAGGATTTTTAAGATATTTGTTTTTTACATTTTCTATCAGCTTGCAATAAGCTGCGGATTTTTTTGCATTCATTTTATGTATATTCACCTCAAAAATTCACTGTTTTATTTTAACACTTTCCTTATCTGCTTATCCGTTGCATCCGGAAACATCTCATGCATATAGTCTACAAGCTGTTTCCATGAGTCCTGTGGATTATCCTTATAGCAGGAAGTCACATAATCATATCCATAGATATGCTCAATAGATGAATACACTGCAACATCCCATCCATATTCAATGCCTCTCTTATTCACTCTCTTCTTAAAATCGCAGTTGCACAGATATGTCTGCATCATAAGATTCGTTATAGCACCATCAAATCCCTTTTCTCCATCCTTACCAAATCCAGCCTGTTTTTTCAATTCATTTGAATAAATCTCTGAATCAGCATTATCTTCCATAAAATTGACCATTATCTTTTTATGCTTATTAGGTGCTTTCCCATCATCATATAATGCATCAAAATCATATCCATCCCGGCGATAATTAGCAAATACAGGAAGCCACTTTTTTGATATAAATCCTGCCTTCTTATCAAAGAACTTTCCATAGACGATATCATGCCGCCTTGCTATAATAGCCCGCCACATCCATGGATCAATCTCCGGATTATCACTCCACCAGTACTCTGGAACAGTTCTTTCTTCAAGTGAAAACCCATCTATATCATTCTTAAATAATGGTAAAAAGCCAAATTCATTTATATACTTGATTGCTTCATCTACAGAATGGATACATTCCGGGTTGTCCCACTTCATGCCATGCATAATCCATTCACCTGATTCGTTTCCCATAATATATGTACCTCATTACTCAGCGTACTTGTCAATCCAATTTTCGCCATCATATTCATCAATCTGTTTTACTAATCTCGTAAGATAATCTTGTAACCGGCTATCTTCTTCACTTGCATACCACACATTTGCCCGTCCAAATCCATAAGCCCAACCATTTGATTTTCTTGGGACTTCCCATTGTACCTTTCTTGATCTGATCCCTGCAGGAAGTAAGACACAATCAGATGAGTTTGCAATTGCATTGTAATATTGTATATCTTCTGGAGCAAACACTGCCTCTTGATAATGTCTGTAAACTGTAGCATGTTTATACCATCCCACGACCGTCGTAAACTTATGTGCCGGATGCTTTGCACAATAAACAACAAGCACATCATCTACTGATTCTTCTTTTTTTAATAGTTCACAACCTGCAATATTCTCAATCCGCATTTGATTGACATCTTTACCATTATGTGATTTTGTCTCAAAAAATCCCAGACAATATAAGCCTTCCCTTCCCTCCATATTCACCGGTGTAAAATTATATTTTTCATGAGCATCTCCTGTCTCATCAACATAGCTTCCACCATTTAACGGAATATCCTTTCCATCTTCATTTCCTCGATACTCCTTCATCCACGCTATGTTACAAAAAAGTATTCTCATCATATCAACCTTCTTTTCCCTTTGAAAATGGACTCAAGTCGATAAACAATTTCTTCAATCCACTTGTTTCCTTGAACTCTTTGAATAAATACTCCAGAAGTTCTTCCTGCCTTGCCTGCCCTAATGTAAGCCGGTAAAGAGACAGAATCTTTATCAGCCTTTCATAATTAACCTCATCCTTACTCATAGGATACATTGGCACAAGCCTTTCTATTTTTACACTCTGATTTTTTCCGAAACACCAGAATGGTACAAGCTCTGACTGGTCATTCTGCTTTTCCGCTTTAGCAGCTTCAAACATTTCTGTCCATATGTCTCGCTTAAATGTGATACCATCTGCCTTACCATATTTATCAGCAACATTCTGTCTTATTGCCAGACACTTAAATCTATTGATTCTGCCTTCCCTTTGTTCCAAATCAGTCGGTCATTTTTTGCGGACAGTTCATACATGCTATCCTTTTCTGTTCTCT
>CAMBLS010000311.1 GCA_945868485.1 uncultured Lachnospiraceae bacterium
GTAATGTATTCGGTAACTTCCTTTATAAATCCGTCATTCAGGTCTCCAGTTTTCAACCAAGGGATAGAACCGCCATAATATGCTGGATTCGTCCTTGGTGGTGTCGCTCCCGCACTCCACGATCCAACATTACCTACTCTAATCCATTTCCAACTATCTGGAACATCAAAAGGAATTTCATTATCGGTAATATCGGTCAGTGGCTTTTCTTTTTTGATTTTTCCTTCTTTGATTAACTTGTTCTTTTCTGCCTGCATCTGCTGAAACAATTCTTCAGCCGTTCCTTCTTCCGGTATTCGCTCCACGAGCTTACCTTGAATAGCGTATTGAAGGATGGATTTTTGCATATCTATAGGAAAACGCTTGTTTAAGTCCTCCAGCTTGCTCCACGCCTTCTCATATCTATCAATATACGGAAGCAATTCCTCAATTTTGTCAACAATGCGTTTTTGTTCTGCAATGGGTGGAATAGGCAATACATACGATTTTACACCATTCAAAGTTGTTCTAACACGAGTAATGCCATGTGCTTCTGCATAAACTTGTCCAAGAAAAGCCTGACTACGCATAGCATATAACAAATACTTCCTATTTAGAATCTGATTGGGAACAAACTTCATGGCATCTGAACCAAGCGTAATCCTTGTTCCCAATTCAGGAATCTGAATTGTTCTTCCTGCAGGCATCATTTTGGCAATCACAAAGTCGCCAGGTTTTACTTCACACCTTGGGATAACTTCTTCTAAATGCTTAAATGATGTATACTTCACATTCTTGTCTTTCCAACCATCTTCTCCAATATTACTTAATTGTATAATTCTCACTTCTGGCTTGGATATATGATGAATTGTTTTCAGATTACTTCCAAAAGGTCCGTCACAAAAAGAATCTGTATCCGTAGTTTCACCCAAATTACCAATTGGAATCCAAGCCCAGTTATCTGGTATATCAAATGGTTCCTCTGCTGGGCTTATTCTTTGGTCTATACATAACTTAGCAATCAAATCATGAGCATCCCCATCTGATGAAAATTGATTGGTCAATTTACCCTGAACAGCTAACTGTAAAATACTATTCTTTAACTCCTGTGGTGTCATTCTTGTCCACCTCCAAGGATTGCTGTGATTTCAGCCAGCACACGGTCAATTTCTGCATTCAAAGAGGCACGTTCTTCCTGATATCTCTGTATCAAATCCATTGGATCAAGGATTTCTTCTTCTATATGCGGATAACCGCACTGATCCAGATTATAACCCAGTTCTTCTGTTAGCTGTGAAACCGTGTACTTTTTCGCCTTATCAAATCCATCTACACTGATTTCCTGCCTGTTATCCCACCACTGGATAACTGGCTCAAAGTGTTCCAGCTTCATAGGCTTAGTCTTGGAAAAATGCTTGTAACCTTCCGGCATATCAAGTCTGTAGAACCAAGTTTCTTCAGTTGCTTTCATATTATCAAAGAATAGAATATTCGTAGTTATAGATGTATAAGGCGAAAATACACTGCCTGGCATGCGGATCACAGTATGCAAATTATATTCCGAAAGCAGTTTCTTCTTAATATTCACCTTTGCATTATCGGTACCGAAAAGGAAACCGTCAGGAAGAATAACCGCTGCACGACCGTTCTTCTTTAGTCTAAACATAATAACCGACATAAAGAGATCTGCTGTTTCGCTGCTTGCAAGGTCATCAGGAAAGTGATTTTTTACTTCCGTCTTTTCGCTGCCTCCGTACGGCGGGTTCATCAGTATAACATCAAACCTGTCATCGTCGGTATAATCAAGTACATCCTTAGTCAAGGCATTCTCATGGAATATCTGAGGCACATCCAAATCATGCAAAAGCATATTGGTAATGCAAAGCATATACGGGAACTGCTTCTTCTCAATTCCGTATATAGAATTGCTGTACGCTTCTTTATCTTCTGTAGTCTTAATCTGCTTCTCAAGTTCTTTAAGCCAGCTTGTGATGAAACCTCCTGTTCCACAGGCAAAGTCAGCCATTTTTTCACCGATTTTAGGCTGAATCATCTTTGCCATAAAGTCAGTCACAGCACGTGGAGTATAGAACTCTCCTGAAGAACCTGCACTTTGTAGTTCCTTCAGAATAGATTCATATATTTCACCAAAGGCATGGCTTTCTTCGTAATCGCTAAAGTCGATATCATCTATTACATTGATAATCTGACGGAGCAGAACTCCATCTTTCATGTAGTTATTAGCGTCTGTAAATGTAGTTTTAACAATCGCTTTTCTTATAGGGGTTTCCGGTGTTACCTCAATGCCTTTAATCTTTACATTTCCACTCTCGTCTTTTACATCTTTGCCCTTAAGCACTTGAAATAACGTATTGTTGACAAAATCAAGCAGTTCGTCTCCAGTCATAGCTTTTCCCGACTTATCATCTACAGCCCATTTTGACCAACGACATTCTTCGGGTATGATTGATACATAGTTATCATCGTCCCATTCCCAGTCTTTCTCTTTAGCATCATATACTTTCAAAAATAACATCCATGCGATTTGCTCTATACGCTGTGCATCGCCGTTGATTCCAGCATCATTTCGCATAATGTCACGAAGTCTTTTTACAAATCCTGATAAATTACTCATTAATTACATTGCCTCATCTTCATAAATAGCGTTTTCTAATTCCTTGACAGCCTTTATATATCCTTCTTTACCGCCAAAATATTCTGCAATCCTTGAAGGTTTGCCAAGTTTAATAAATGGGTCAAGCTTCAAAATTTCTGTCTTCTCGATCTC
>CAMBLS010000312.1 GCA_945868485.1 uncultured Lachnospiraceae bacterium
TGTGGGAAATGTGCAAAGTCCTGTCCGGCAGGTTGTATTGAAATGAAAGAGAGGACAGCGATGTGAAGAAAAAGAAACATTGGTATGATTATTTATGGATATGGGCGATCCTTTATTTTGCTCTCGGTTTTTTTAATATTTTGTTTGCTTGGTTTGGGATGATTGATTTCCTGTTGCCGTTAGGAATAGCGATATTCGGTGAAAATAAATTTTTCTGTAATCATTTGTGTGGACGTGGCCAGCTTTTTAGTAAGCTCGGTGGGGATTTAAAATGCTCAAGAAATAAACCAACCCCGCGATGGATGAGTTCAAAATGGTTCCGATACGGCTTTTTGATATTTTTCCTTACAATGTTTGGGAATATGGTATTTCAGACATATTTAGTTGGTGCCGGATCATCATCCTTGCGTGAAGCCATCAAATTATTCTGGACCTTCCGTGTTCCGTGGGGATGGACATACACTGCCGGAACAGTAGCTGATTGGGTGGCACAGTTTAGTTTTGGATTTTATAGTTTGATGCTTACATCTTTGTTGTTAGGGTTGATCGTAATGGTGTTATATAAGCCACGAACCTGGTGTACATTTTGTCCAATGGGAACAATGACGCAGGGTATCTGTAAATTAAAAAATAATGAAAAGAAGTAATACTATAAGGTGATTCATAAAAGGCATATGTCAAAAACATTATTGACATATGCCTTTTATAGGGCTATTATATAAGAAAAGCGAGAAAGGAGCAGTTTATGCCGAGACCAGTAAAATGCAGAAAAGTCTGTCATTTCCCCAATGTTTTAGAATTTCTTCCGGCAGATGATACTGAGAAAAAAACACCCATTGTTCTAACGGTAGATGAGTACGAGACAATCCGTCTTTTGGACAAGAAAGGTTACAGTCAGGAGCAGTGTGCAGCATCTATGCAAGTCGCAAGAACAACGGTCCAGCGAATTTACGAGATCGCCAGGAAAAAGATCGCAGATGCACTTATCGACGGGCATCCACTCAAAATTGAGGGCGGAGATTTCAGAATCTGTGACGGTCAGAGCGGCAACTGCAGCTTTGGAGGATGTTACAAACAGGAAATTTACAAAAAATATGCAGCAGAAAAAGGAGAAGGTATCATGAGAATAGCAGTAACATATGAAAATGGACAGATTTTCCAGCACTTTGGACACACAGAGACATTTAAGATTTACGATGTAGAGGAAGGAAAAGTAGTACATTCAGAAGTAGTAGATACGAATGGAAGTGGACATGGCGCATTGGCAGGAGTTCTTAATGCATTGAATGCAGACGTTTTGATTTGTGGCGGAATTGGAGGCGGCGCACAGACAGCGTTAGCGGCAGCAGGCATCAAGCTTTTCGGAGGAGTTTCCGGAGATGCGGATGAAGCAGTAGAAGCTTTTATCAATGAAACACTTGAGTATAATCCGGATGTGAAATGTTCTCATCACGAGCACAACAACGGGGAAGGACATACATGTGGCGAGCATGGATGTGGAAGCCACAGTTGTCATTAAGAAGTGAGATTGCCATCGGATCATAAGATGAAAAAATAAAAGGTATTGATCTATAAAGAGGGAAGGGAACCCGCATCATCAAATTTGCTTGTGATGTCGGGTTCTCTTTTTATTTGCATAATGATATACTTTTATTGTGGTTAGAAAAATAAAGCATGTACAAAACTCATAGGAGAAAGATGTATACTTATGACAACATTTGGTGATAAAATTAGGAAGTTGCGAAAAGAGAAAAAAATGACTCAACAAAAGCTGGGTGATATGGTGGGCGTTTCTCATAGAACAATTCGATCTTGGGAAGTTGAAGGACGATATCCGAAGCAGAGTAGTTTATATCAAAAACTGGCAGATGCATTTCAGTGTCAGGTTTCTTATCTTATGAATGATAATGAAACCGTGTGCTTGGGTAATGATGAGCCAAGTGAATATGCTGGTGCTAAACAGGCAAGGCAGATTCTTGAACAGGTAGCTGCTTTATTTGCCAGTGGAACTATGACCAATGAGGACAAAACTATTTTCATGGATGAGATGACGAGACTTTATCTGGCATCAAAAAAGAACAGAAGAAAATGGTAAGAAGAAATGAACTGTTTTGTTTTCTTGCTTGATAGAAAAGAAGAATAGAACGTATAATAGTGTTAATGATCCAGAGAAGATTGCTCTGGAAATAGAATTATTCGTACCAGTGGTGCGAGTATAGAGTAGGAGTGAAAGAATGGTAGAAGATACTATGTTTTCCGGGGAATCGAAAAATATTGAGTACAAGGTATCCTTACCTGATAAAAGTGAAAAGTACATGAAGACAATCGTAGCTTTTGCCAATACACAAGGCGGCAAGCTGATTGTTGGAGTAGATGATAAAACACACCAGATTGTTGGTGTGGAAAATGATGTGTTGTTTCAGCTGATGGATGGAATTGCCAATGCAGTTTCTGATTCCTGTGTGCCACAGATCATTCCTGATATTGAGCCACAGACAGTAGACGGGAAAACGGTCATTGTTGTATCAGTAGAAGCTGGAAAGAACAGACCGTATTATCTAAAATCAAAGGGAAAAGATAATGGCACTTATATCCGTGTAGCAGGTACATCAAGACAGGCATTTCCGGAGAAGATAAAAGAACTGGAAATGGAAGGGGCCAGAATCTCATGGGATGAGCTTACTTGTGTGGGTTATCCTGTTTCAGAGGAAGCACCAGAGAAACTGTGTCAGGCTATTGACAAGGTCCG
>CAMBLS010000313.1 GCA_945868485.1 uncultured Lachnospiraceae bacterium
TTTCACTCTCATCTTTATTTTCTTATTCAACTGACAAATTCTTTACTCTATAATATCCTTGCTTATTCCCATGCAAAACACAGGGTATTACTACTTCACTTTTTTAACTTTCTCGATTGTACCATCCGGTCTTTGAATGGACATATTTTCCAGCTGTCCCCGCAAATTGCCTTTGATGCTGTCAATATATTTCTGACGAAGCTCCCTCTGCTCAATCTTTTCATCCTCTGTCAAACCCACACTTTGGGATTTATGATACAACTCGTTAATTCTCTGAATAGTTTCATCCATTGTCATAGCAGTTCCTCCAATTTATTTTCATCCATTCACTATATCTTAGCATATCCTGAATGTTTGTACTAAAACAGCGTCATCTGCTCATATTTCTCAGGTAATTCATGCAAATACTGAAAGCACTCATTGATATCACACACAATACCATTCTTCCTGCACTTATCCTCCAATATTCCCATCAATTCCGTATGTCTGTCGCTGTTTAACTGATAGGAATAACCGTATTTTTCCCGATATTTCTCCTTTAGTCCGGGGAAATTTCTATCAAGTGCTGCATAAAAATATTCTCTGTCACCTTCCCGCAAAGTCACACCCATTCCAAAACAAATGATGCCATAAACCTTTACCTGATTACAGTAGTCCAGAATTCCTTCTATGTTTTCCCTTGTGTCATTGATGAAAGGTAAGATCGGAGATAGCCAAACCACTGTAGGAATTCCATTTTCATGAAAAATCTGCAGAGTCTTTACTCTTTCTTTCGTGGTACAAACATTAGGCTCTAGTATTTTACACAATTCCTCGTCATAAGTCGTCAGGGTCATCTGCACAACGCACTTTGCCTGTTCATGAATGCTTTTTAACAAATCCAGGTCTCTTAGGATACGGTTTGATTTGGTCTGAATCGCCACCCCATATCCGTAACGGTCGATAATCTCCAGACACCGTCTTGTCAATTTCAACGTTTCCTCACAATGCATATAAGGATCGCACATTGCACCTGTTCCTATCATGCATCTTTTCCGCTTTGACCGGAGTGCCTTTTCCAATAGTTCCGGCGCATTCTGTTTTACTTCAATATCCTCAAAATCATGGGTAAAGCCATAACATTTACTCCTGCTGTCACAATAAATACATCCGTGAGTACAACCGCGGTACAGATTCATGCCATTGTGTGCTGATAAGATTCCCTTTGCATCCACAAAATGCATTTCCACCCTCCCTTAAAGTCCTCTTTTATTCTTTAGCGCCTCTGCTCAGTTCACACAGCTTTTGATAAAACTCCGGGAACTGCTTTTGAATACTGATTGGTTTTCCTGAAGATGAGAGGAAGCAGTGAACACTTTCAGCAGTGCACACCACAGTTTCTCCTACTGTCATGGTATATCCCAGCTTAAGTTTTACCTGATTAACCTCTAATACTGAAACAGAAATTGCAATTTCATCAGGGAAAGTAGTCGTTTTCTTATAGTTACAGGATACACTAACTACCGGAGAAATAATTCCTTCCTCCTCCATTTTATCATAACCCCAGCCGATTTCTTTCAGAAACCATATCCGCGCTTCCTCCATAAAACGGATGTAATTGGAGTGGTGGGTAATTCCCATCTTGTCTGTCTCATAATATTGTACGATATGCTTATAATTCATTGTCTGCCTCCGGCTTCGCTTGGTTTTCTTTTGTGCCTATTACATTATAGCATTCTCGCAGCATGGAAAAAAGCGCAAAATCTGCATTTTGCGCTTCAGAGAAAAGTCTACTGCCAAATTTTATTTTCCGCTTTCTCCACCGGGTCCGTCTTTACGGGGTACCTCATCGGGAATGACATTTCCCGGCAAGTCTTCACGGGGAATATTGCCATCGTCATAATCATTTGCCGGAGATTGACCGTTTGGAGTAGTTATAATTTTGTCTTTTTCCATAAGCCACCATCCTTTCAGGAATAGGATGTGTAAAAATTTGTTTTTTATGTAGAATTGCTTTTATATTTAATAATTATTTTATTGTTCCAAGCCTTTTCCTATGATATGATAACTCCATCCACTGCATTTCTAACTTATTAATGGTTATATCAACCGAAATTCACACAAGCATGTAAGATTTCATTTGAAGGTAATGTTTTCAAGCATTGCCTGTTCTCGTTTTGTTCTTATTTTATTTCTATTTGATTACTTTTCACTTATGAGAAGGAGCGCATCTATGGCAAATACAATCTACCAAATCTATGATAAAATTTTCAAGAAAATCCTTACCCTTTCTTCCACTGCTGTGGTCAATCTGATCAATGGACTGTTTGACACCGACTATCCCACAGACAGCACCATTACCTATCACTGGACTGAATTTGAAGATGACGAGCTAAAGCGAGTCCTTGCAGACACCATTCTTGTCATCAATGGCATTCACAGCGAAATCGGCTTCAATTTATGAACGATAATGATTCAGGCATTATTCCAGACTGTGAACTTCCTTGTCCTGAACCAAAAATTATTTATTTCTGTTCCTCCGGAACACTCCTGATGAATATACCATGAAGTTGAACTTTGGTTCGCAGGGTTCCTTTCTCTATAAAGTCTCTACCTTTAAATTTCTTGAAACCTCTCTGGAAGAACTCAATCGGAGAAAAATGATTATACTGATTCCTTTTCAGCTTTTGAAGTTAAGAGGATTGTTAGCGAAAGAACGCAATGAAACAAACCT
>CAMBLS010000314.1 GCA_945868485.1 uncultured Lachnospiraceae bacterium
CAGCACTTCGCAGAAGATTTGATTTTATTGAGCAGAAGCCGGATTCAAGCCTAGTAAGTGATTCTGTGCTTAAGACTGTATTAGAAACTATCAATTTAAGACTTGTTGATGAATTAGACAGCACTGATTTATTGGTGGGCCATTCATATTTCATGAATAAGACAGAGAAAGACCTTTGCAATATTCTTAACAATAATATTATTCCGCTACTGTACGAATATTTTTATGATAACAGAAAGAAGGTAGCTAATATTCTTAATGAAGCAATTAAGAAGGCTGGAACTTCGATAGAAATCATTGATGAGAAAGTCGGAAGATTAAGAGTAAAGGAAGTGTAGTATGGTTCTGGATAGGTATGAGTTTAGCAAGATTGCTAATGTTAAATTACCGAGTTCCTGGCAATCCCAAACAGCCCTTGATGAATTAAGTGACTTCTTACAACAGAACTGGGAGCAGAGATCTGTCTTTTATGAGGATGGAGAAGTTACTAGCCATCAGCAATTCCTTGATTTTATTGGTTCAGGGGGCATAAGGACAAAAAAGTATATTGGTACGATAGTCTTTAAGGGAGAGCAATTAAATATATACCCGAGAGTGTTCAGTACTGAGAAGGATGACCATGATACAGATGATTTAACTCAGAAGCATATGCTTTTTAATCTCGTCAAGTGGGTTGAATATTGTAATAAATTGGAATATCCGTTTATCAATATTTCCAGTGAACTGAATGATTCTGAAGATTTGAAGGAACTTTTTATAACATTATATATTGGTTATGTGCGTAGTGCATTAGAGCGTGGTCTTTATTATCAGTATGTGGAAGAAACGGAAGATTGCACAAGTATAAAAGGGAAATTTGACCTTAAGGATTATTTGGTTTCAAAAATTCCTAATGGGCAAGCTGATAAATTCAAATGTACATATTCGAACTTTGAGTTTGATAACAAGGTAAACAGGATAATAAAGTACACCTGTAAACAGCTAATGAATATTACATCAAAAAAGAACCAAAAAGTCATACGAACTATTTTGACTAGATTGAATGAGGTTACTGATATTCGATGTACACCTAACGATTGCAACGAGATTCGTTTGAGCAAGATGCATAGGCATTATGGCATTATAATTTGTATGAGTAAGATGTTCTTGCTCAATAAAATGTCCAATTATACAATTGATACAAATGAGTCTTTTTGCTTTTTATTTCCAACAGACCTTTTATTTGAAGGATTTATTGGAGGTTTCTTAAAAGAAGTGTTACAGGATGTTGGCGGAAAAGTCCATCTGCAGGAAAGTAAAATGAGTCTTGTTGAAAAAATAATATATAAAGGTGAAACCAGTGGTGCAGCATTTACAATGCGTCATGATATTCTTGCAGAATATAATGATAAGGTATTTGTCTTGGATACCAAGTATAAGGAAATGTCGAGGTTTGAAGATAACCCGGATTATAAGGAAACCATCAGCAATGAAGCAAAGCAGGGTGATTTATACCAGGTTCTTGAATATGCGAGAAAGCGAGACATTGAAGATGTTTATTTACTTTATCCAATGTACAGATATGAAGAGAAAGAAGAAGAATTTCCTGTGGCTGTGAGCGAGAGCCCAAGTGGAAATATTAATGTCCACTTCATAAGAATGCCTTTTATATTCGAAGAGGATGAGGATAAAACAAAACAGCAATTAACCGATGTGATAAAGGCTGTTTTCAATGTACGAGAGGAGGTCATATAAAGTGAAATTGGACACAGCCATAAGCAAAGTTTATGAAATGAGTCTTTTTGAAGGAGACAGTGATGGATTGATTCAGTTTAAATTGGGCGAAGATGTAAATTGCTATAAAATATCGAAAGACTATTTTGATAAATATAAAGATGATGACGATATAAAAAAGAAAAAAAGCATCTACATCCTATATGGAAAGGGTAAATTTTACATAGGACAAGCTGGTATTAGAAAAGATGATACAGCCATTACATCAAGGATAAAAGAACATCTAAAAGATCCAAGCAAAGATTTTGTTGAGGAAATTGTTTTTTTCTGTGATTCCGCCAATAGGTGGAATGGAGGTGAGTTGGATTACCTAGAAGCATCATTAATAATGGATTTTAAGGAGCAGGGGTATCCGCTTTACAAGGAACAGAATAATGAAACTATAGATAGCTATTTGGATCCAAGTGTTAAATTCAAATATGAGAAGCATCTGAGAGAGATAAAGATAATGCTTGATATACTTGGATATGATGCAATTAGAAAGGTTGTAACTGAAAAGAATACGAATCCAAGTGTTGATGATAATGTACAGAATGATTCAACCGCAAGTATAGATGTGTGTAAAAATATATCACAGGATGTTTTAAACGTGCTGTTGAATAAAGGTAGGGGTAAGGCAGAGATATGTCGGCAACAGTTAGTTGAATGGGGGATAAATGTTACGAACAAGTTTAATTTCGCCAGTTATGCACCAAGAGGGCACTATTGGATGGAACCGGCTAGAGAAGTTTTGGAAGAGGATTGGACGTTTGCTCTGTTTGATGGAAAAGAAAATGAAATATTAGTGTTTTATATTCCCCAAAACACATTTTCTTATTCTGAGAGTAAAGATAATGCATTGAAGTTAAGACCTGATAAGCCTCAAGTTATTAAGCTGGAAATAAAAGCTGACTTGAAAAAGTAAATTCCAGTGCAGAGGTAAATTCCACCACACGTTGTT
>CAMBLS010000315.1 GCA_945868485.1 uncultured Lachnospiraceae bacterium
AACCATGACCATCAATGCGTTGGTTGCTTCGGATTCTGTCCTGATTCCGGTTCAGGCTGCATACCTGCCGGTCAAAGGTCTTCAGCAGCTGATCAAAACCATCTCCATGGTAAAGAGACGATTGAACAGACGACTGATTATTGAAGGAATCCTTCTTACCATGGTAGATTACAGAACAAATTATGCGAAGGATGTTTCTACCAAAGTTCGAGAAGCCTATGGAACCAACATTCCAATCTTTGAAAGTGTTAGTATAGCACTTCAAAGTGTAATTCCGATATCGGTAAAGGCTGCAGAAGCCAGTGCGGAAGGAATCAGCATCTATGGGCATTGTGTAAACTGTAAGGTCGCTAATGCTTATAAAGAATTGACTCAGGAGGTGTTGAACGATGGCAAGTAAGATGAGTGAGAGATTGAATTTCAAGAGTGTGGAAGAATTGCTTGGTGTAGTAAATGAAGAAGCAGCTATGGATATTGAAATCTATAAGATCAGTGGATTTAAGGGGCATCCTTTCAAAGTTGTTGACGATGAGAAGATGCAGGAACTGGTGGAAAGTATAAAGGCAAACGGCGTATTATCACCGGTTCTGATCCGTCCAACAGGCATGGATACTTATGAAATGATTTCCGGTCACAGAAGGCTGCATGCTGCAGAATTAGCAGGACTTACTGCAATTCCTTCTATTATAAGAGAAATGACAGATGATGAAGCAGTAATCGCAATGGTAGACGCCAATATCCAGAGGGAGGAGTTACTGCCGAGTGAGAAGGCATTTGCTTATAAGATGAAACTGGAGGCTATGAAACATCAAGGAGATAGGACAGATATAACTTCTGGTCAAAATGGCCAGAAGTTAGCTGGATCTATATCGAGGGACTTATTGGCAGATCAAGTCGGTGAAAGTTCTAAACAGATTCAAAGATACATTCGTCTGACAGAATTGATTCCTGAGCTGCTTGAATATCTGGATTTGAAGAGAATTCCATTTACCTCCGCAGTTGAAATCTCTTACTTAGATAAGGAAATCCAGAAGTGGCTGTTTGAATACATCAGGGACAACGGTCTTGTAAAACCAAAACAGATTGCATTACTGAGAAAAGCGTGCGAGACCGGCATTATGACGGAAGGCAAGTTGATTGCTATCTTGAATGACAGCCAGCCAGGCAGAACTCCAAGCACAAAAAATCTGATTTCAGAGAAGAAACTGAGAAAGTATTTTCCAGCTAATTATACGGAAGAAGATATGAGAAGTGTCATTGTGGAACTTCTGGAACAATGGAGTCAGGGAAAGGAGTCTGAGTAATATGGAATTTGATTATTACTATGGATCCCAGGCGGACCAATTCAGTTTCATACGGATACCAAGGATGCTGCTGACGGAAGAAACATTTTCCTCATTAACACTGCAGTCCAAGATGCTGTATTCGGTACTTCTGGACCGCATGTCCTTATCCATGAAGAATGGCTGGTTCGATGAAGAAAACAGGGTGTACATCATTTATCAGATATCAGAGATCCAATCGGATCTGGGTTTTTCAAAAAGAAAAGCTATGGATTATCTGGCTGAATTAGAAACATTTGGATTGGTTCAAAAGAAAAAGAGAGGATTCGGCCTACCAAGTATCATCTATGTAAAGAGTTTTCTGATTCAAAAAGATTATTCCGGAAGTGTCGAAAGCGGAACTTCTGAAGGAAAACAGATACTTTCCAGAAGTACGGATTTTCGCACCTCTGATGCTATAAAATGCACCTCAAGAGGTAGCGGTTCCGGCACCTCAGAGGTTATCAAATCGACACCTCTGGAAGTGCAGGAATCAGCACCTCTAAATAATAAGACTAATACAAAACATATTTACCAGAGTGATATTAAATCGAATCATATCTTATCTGCGGATGCCGATGGGATAAGATGCGATACGGATCAGGCAGATACCATCAAATCCTATGAGAAAATCATTAAGGACAACATCGAGTACGATGCATTGCTTCAGGCAAATATGTTTGATGAAGAACTGGTACAAGGGATTTTCGAACTGATCTTGGAAACAGTGGTAAGTCAGAGCGAGACAATTCTGATTGCCAGTGAAAAATATCCGGCCGCTCTGGTAAAGAGTAAATTCCTGAAGTTGAATTACATGCATATCGATTATGTGATCAGCTGCATGAAGAAGAATACGACGAGAGTCAAAAACATCAAGAAGTATTTACTGGCGACTCTGTTTAATGCACCGACGACCATGGAGGGGTACTACAGAGCTGAAGTAAATGCAGATATGCCACAGTTTGCTGGATGAAAGGAGAAGTTATGAGAGTGATTTTATTTATCTTAAAACTCATTGGAAGAATTTTACTTATTCCGGTATGGCTTATTCTTGCTTTTATCGGAGTATGTGTCAGCGCAGTAGTTAATCTCTACTGCGTGGCAAAGGGACTTGTTGGACTGCTTCTTGGAGCAATGCTTGTGTGTACCTTCATCTGGTACCGCACCCAGTTCATGAACTATATCCTTTTGGGAGTTGCTGAATTCATGCTGGTAGGAGTATTGGCTGCAGGAGCATTTATCCTGGCACTTGTAACAGAAGCAAGAGACGGTGTAGGAAGATTTATTATCGGAGGTTGAGAAGATGAGAAAAGAAAAATATATTCAGTTGCCGCCAATTCCGGAAGAACTGGATGGAAATGTTGTTCGTATGATTTGGGAATATA
>CAMBLS010000316.1 GCA_945868485.1 uncultured Lachnospiraceae bacterium
ATAGAATCTATAAGATCTTTGGATAACTTAAACACGGAACTTTGCAGGTGAGCCTCTACGGGTCAACAATGATTAAGGTTGGAAATGAAGGCGTTTTCTATGGACCTGCAACCGATAGCTTGGCAGTAAGATTCGTTGCGAACATGTCAAACATATCATCCTTGTGTCAGAAAGAAAACTGTCCCTACATTTCAAATAAGAATAGCCAAGAATCATATTCCATATCTGGATATGATGGGATTTATGTATTTGACACTTTCGGTTTAATTGAAGGCTGGGGAAGAACTATAGCAGAGAATGATTCCAATGAAACAGATATTGCTACTAAGGTATATGTTGATGGGGAATATCAAGAGCTGAACACAAATGCTTTGGAACTATTCGGAGGAACAGGAATGGCTGCGGATTGGAGAAAAAGCTTTGTCAAGCCAAAATCGGGAAATCAGAAAGTTAAATTTAGCGATAAAAAGCACTGTAATGATACTAAAATATACCAACAAAACTACGGCGTAGATAGTGATGATGGAGTAAAAACAAAAACAATGAAAAAAAGACTCGGTACCATTTGGGATAAAGTTAATGGTCCATTAGAGGCTGCAATTAAAAACATTAGTTTATATGTTCAGGCTGATTTTACCGAATGTACAAAAGACGATATTTGCCATATGAAATTTGTCAATCGAGAATTCGATGTGTATGTAAAACAGGCCAGAAGGACTTCTGCAAATTGGGTTGTGGGACTAAATAATACTAGCGTTAGTTCGGAAATCAGTAGAGGAGAACAGTTTGCAAAAGAACACAATATTAGTTCCACACCATCCGCTGTGATGTATGTGCTTAATAATGAGGTCGCAGTAGTCCGATTTTTGGATAAATTTAGATATGAAAGCAACAATAGTGTAATGATTATTAAGTGGAGAACACCTTTTGGCGGGGATTTTGCTGCAAAGAACTCCAGAATGAATGGCTCTTGGAAAACAGCAGGAATATATCATGTTGAAAAGTTAGATGCTTACGGGTGCTCCATAAGAGGTGACGTTAGAAAAGGGTCAATGATGCATTATACATATAACAAAAAATAAACTTTAAAAATTATGAAATCGATCGTAAGGTGTTGTTTTATTGCAGCGTTGTTGTGCTTTACAATGACGGTTTCGGCGAAGACATTTCCTGATAATAAAATTGTTTTCCAGAGCGGCTATGGATATTCATGGAGATTAAACGATGGTGATTCCAATAAAGATGGTTTCAGCATGGTCCAGTCTCTTTACTATATGCCTTTTCACCGCTGGGGCTTCGGTGTAAATTTCGGCATAAATAAAAACCGTAAGAATGAATGGGATGATCTATGGGTTTATAAATATAATACTACATTCGTTGGACCATCTGTGGTGTTTTTCCCAGTAAGGAATGACCGACATGATGTTTATATTTCAGCCGGTGTAAATTATGTTCATTTAAACACAACATCACTTTCAAGACAATATAACCCCGAGACTGATCTTCAGCGGCATGTGTGGGATTCTTGGAACTCGAATATGGTGGCACCGAATTTCTCTGTAGGGTACTCTTACAAGATCTGTAAAGGTATCGGTATCGGTGTTAAGGCGAATGGAATGTATCGCTATAAAATGCAGATTTCAGGACTGATAAATCTGACAATCTCATTATGAGTTTTATCGAAAGCCATAGATTATGTTACAAAGTCTATGGCTTTCGATGTTATTTCAGGAATTGACCATGTTAAAGAATAAACTTAAGACTAATATTTATCTCGACAACCTACTACGTCAAGCTATGATTCTCGGAATGACGTGCGTGTATGGCATTGTGTTCTTGATTCTTGTGGATGGTTGGTATTCGGACTATGATATAGCCGACACGATACATGTCCTGCCGGGTGGTCTTTTAGGGAGAATTCTTTGCATGATTGTTCTGTCTGAAATATCCATGCTGTTTGCAGATTTACTGTATTGTTTAATCCGTAAGCACCGTCACAAAGTCTTATTCTTGATGTCCGTTGTCATCTCTCAGGCTATATTGAATTTTATAATCTGCAATTTAATCGCGACTTGGTATGAGAAAATCCTGTCAGATAATGACATCTACTGGAGATTCATGTTTACCGATTTCGTCGTGGTATCTATCGCTTCGCTTATGTATATTGTGCTTCAGTATAGTGTAAGATATAAAAAGGAACGGGAACTAAGAATCCTTACAGAGATTAATGAGGAAAAGGTAAACAACGCTCTCTTACGGGAAAAATTGGAGAAACTGTCAAACCAGGCGGATACTCATTTTATATTCAATTGTTTAGGTACTTTGCAAGAACTTGTGCGGGAGAAATCTGATCAGACAGAACAGTTCATAACGTCTTTCACGAATATGTACAGATACATGTTGGATGCTGGCAGGCAGCGACAGACTACCCTGGAAGACGAATTAATATTTCTGGAACATTATTCATACTTGGTACATGTTAGATATCCCGAGGTGGAAATCAGTGTCGATTATGAAAAAGGTATGCTGAAAGAAGGGTATACATTCCCGATGACCATCCAGACTCTCGTAAAGAATGCCATCAAGCATAATGCACACAGTAGGACCAACATTCTAAAAATCCAAGTAGATATAAAAGGCCATAACATAATAGTGACCAACAATCTGATTCCAATGTCAAGTACT
>CAMBLS010000317.1 GCA_945868485.1 uncultured Lachnospiraceae bacterium
AGGACATTTCGATGAATGAAAAATACCTTTTTAAATTACTGCAGGATATGCAGTTAAAAAATTTTACATCAAATACATGTGAAGACTATTATCGTTTTGTGAAAAGATTTCTTGATTTCACTAATAAGGATGCCATGTCCATTACCTACGCTGATATTCGGAAATTTATATTCTACATGAAAGATTATGAGAACAAAAAAGCTTCCACAATTAATGTCTATACTGCAGCGATCCGTTTCTTCTTTGAATACACTCTTGGATATGTGTGGGATTCCAAAAAAATACCAAAAATGAAACGCGACAGGCAGCTCCCTATAATCCTTACCCGGGAACAGGTAAACCTACTTATTGATTCTATGGATAACTATAAGCACAAGGCCATCACTGCAACGATGTATTCCTCCGGTCTTCGGGTCAGTGAAGTCTGCCATCTGCGCTATGAAGATATCCGCAGGAAACAGATGATGATACATGTTCCATTGTCAAAGAACCGACAGGACCGCTATACCATATTAAGTGACAGGAACCTGGAAATCCTTACAGAATACTGGTACCGTTATAACCGCCCGATGGGATGGCTGTTTCCAAGCACAGTAAGGGATGAGCCACTTACCAGTTCAACCGTTCAACTATTCATAAAAAATCATGCACGGAAACTCGGACTTCCGGAAGGGGTAACACCGCATACAATGAGGCATTGCTTTGCCTGCCACGCACTTGAAGACGGAGTCAGCCATACATTTATCCAACAACTGTTAGGCCACCGCAGCCCGAATTCCACGGATGTGTATCTGCAGATGACATCCAAAGCACTTATGGGTATCCGGAGTCCCTTTGATACTTTTGAAAAAGAGTATGGGGAGGGCGGCCGTGATGAATGATAATCCTACCATGCAGGATGTCCTCCGGCATTTCTATCCAAAATATCTGGACTCTTACACACCCACTGCAAGTCAGGAAAAAACCGTACATCATATCCTTAATTGCAAGACTGGTGCATATGGAGCCAATATCTCTGAATGTGACAAATGCGGACATATCCAGTACCATAACAATTCCTGCCGTGACAGATCCTGTCCGATGTGCCAGGCGTTAGCGAATGAATTATGGGTTGATGCACAGAATGAATATGTATTGGACATTGATTATTACCACCTTGTCTTTACCTGTCCAAGTGAGTTGAACCCATTGATCTACTGTAATCAGAAAGAGTTGTATTCTCTCTTTTTTCATGCTGTGGCAGAAACCATCCAGGAGCTTTCAGAAGACCCTTCCCATATGGGAGGCACCCCCGGATTTATCAGCATTATGCATACGTGGGCATCCAATCTTTCTTACCACCCGCACATTCATGTGTTATCAACCTGCGGCGGGTTGGACACAGACCGTAACTGGCACCAGAAAGAAGATGGCTATTTTCTGCCCGGGAAAGCAATGGCAAAGCTTTTTAAGGGAAAATTCCTGTCCGGGCTGAAACAGCTGCATGATAATGGAAAACTTTCTTATGAAGGTGATGCCCAAAAATACCGTAACCAGTATGAATACCAGGAATTGCTGGATACGTGCTATAAAAAAGACTGGGTTACAGATATCAGGGAATCCTTTGCCGGAGCAGAAACTGTGATGAATTACCTGGGGCGTTACACCCATCGGATTGCAATCAGCAACAGCCGCATTCTCCATATGGATGAAAATACGGTAACCATCCGGGTAAAAGATTATAAATGTGGAGGTAAATGGAAGGAGTTAACCCTGGAAGGTACCGAATTCATCCGCCGTTTCCTGATGCATGTTCCTCCGAAAGGATTTGTCAGGATACGTCACTATGGGCTCCTGAGCAACCATAATAAACGAAAACTGATTCCCATCTGCAGAAATCTGATCGGCTGCCGTGAATTTCTGAGACGGTTCAGGAAGGAAGATAAAGTACATGCGATCAAGATACTGTACAAAAAGGATGTCACAGTATGTCCGTGTTGTGGAGGGAACGTATCATATAAGGTGTGTTCCAGATATATGACACACCGAAAAAACAGTGCCTAAACCAAACTCAAAACGAATACCGTACTTACAAAACTGGGGTAAGGGGAATCTCTGCCCAAAATCAAAAAAATTCCTGGATTTTCGAGATCGTCTTCTCCATAGACAGTTCTGCTTATCCAAAAAATAATGACAGAATGTGAGATATTGAATCCCCATATACCGGACGCGACTTTGTTCAATTAGGAAAAACCAAAAGTGTGCTGAATAAGGGGGCACCGACAGTTGCCCTCTTATTCAACCCACCTTTGGTTCTTTCCTTAAAAATTATAATGAATCCTATTTTCTTTTTCATTCTTAATCTTCCGGTCTTAGACAAGCAGATACTGTATCACATTAAAGAAATATCCAACAACGATGATTCCTACTGTGCAAATAGCAATAAAAACACCAAGCAGCTTTGGTTTTACAGCTTTCTTCAACATGATCATAGATGGAAGACTTAATGTAGTCACACCCATCATAAAAGAGAGTACCACTCCAAGTTTTGCACCTTTCGCAAGAAGTGCCTCTGCGATTGGAATACACCCAAAAATATCTGCATACATCGGAACTCCCGCACTTGTTGCAATGATTACTCCGAACGGATTTCCACTTCCAAGGAATCGTACAATCAAATTCTCCGGAATCCAGT
>CAMBLS010000318.1 GCA_945868485.1 uncultured Lachnospiraceae bacterium
AGTTCAGTTTTGGCTCTGATTCATGATGTGCTTGTAGTGCTTGCCTTTTATGCAATTGTCAAGGTATCTGTAGGTACAACCTTTATTGCCTGTATGTTGACGATTGTAGGGTATTCTGTTAATGCGACCATTGTTATCTTTGACCGTATTCGTGAGAATATGCATAATATGGGCAGAAAAGAAGAATTGGCAGATATGGTTAACGGAAGCATTACACAGACACTTTCAAGAAGTATCTTTACTTCCTTGACTACCTTTGTCATGGTTGCGGCATTATATGTATTCGGTGTATCTTCCGTAAAAGAATTTGCCCTTCCTCTTATGGCAGGCATTCTTTGCGGTACTTATTCATCGGTATGTATTACTGGAGCCTTGTGGCTTGTGCTTCGTAAGGTATTTCCTCAGAAGAAGCAGGCATAAATTTCATAATCCGATGAAAGGAATATAGTAAGGCGTTCCGCAAAAGCTGTTTTCATGGAAACAGAAAACACTGCTTGCCGGAACGCTTTGTTTGTAAATGATATGGCAAAATGGATGGTAGCTGCCAAAAAGGCAGATTTTGATCAAATCGCAGAAAAATATCATATCACACCGGTGCTTGCAAGAATTATGAGAAACAGGGATGTGGTTGGTGATGAAGAAATTAAAAAATTTCTTCATGGTGATTTGCAGGATCTGAATAATCCTTTTCTCATGAAAGAATTAGAGCAGGCAGCAGAAATAATTTTAAAAAAGATCAGAGAAGAGAAGCTCATTCGAATCATAGGGGATTATGATGTGGACGGCATTTGTGCAACCCATATTCTGCTTAAAGGAATCCGTGAACTGGGTGGAAAAGTGGATACGGTTATCCCCCACCGGTTGAAGGATGGATATGGACTGAATGAGCATCTGATTAAAACAGCGGCAGAGGATGGAATTGACACGATAGTGACCTGTGACAATGGAATTGCGGCGGCTCCGCAGATCAGGCTGGCAAAGGAAAAGGGAATGACGGTGGTGGTAACAGATCATCATGAGGTGCCCTTTGAGGAAACGCCGGAGGGCAGGCATTATCTCTTGCCGGAAGCAGATGCAGTGGTAGATCCAAAGCAGGCGGACTGTGGTTATCCTTTTAAGCAAATCTGTGGTGCAGTGGTAGCAATGAAGCTGATGCAGGTATTGATAGACTTTGCAGATATGCCACGGAAGGATATGCAAAGGCGGAAACAGCTGTTGGATGAGATGCTGACCTTTGGAGCGCTGGCGACCGTGTGTGACGTGATGGAGCTTAAGGATGAGAACCGGATTATTGTAAAAAAGGGATTGGAAGTAATGAGCCATACCGATAACCTGGGACTAAAAGCGCTCCTTTCCGTAAATGGACTTGAAGGAAAGGAACTCTCTCCCTATCATGCGGGCTTTATTATCGGTCCCTGCATCAATGCAACAGGAAGACTTGATACCGCTGCCCGTGCATTGGAACTCTTTCAGGCAGACAGCTGGAGAGAAGCAGTAACGATTGCAGGAGACTTGAAGAGTCTGAATGACAGCCGTAAACAGATGACTGAGGATGGGGTAAAAGAGGCTATCGCTCAGGTGGAAGAAACTGAAATTAAGGATGACAGGGTTTTGGTGGTATATCTTCCGGAATGTCATGAAAGTCTGGCGGGAATTATTGCAGGAAAGGTCAGAGAAAAGTTCGGAAGACCTGCCTTTGTGCTGACCAGAGGTGAAGAGGGAATCAAGGGAAGCGGACGTTCCATAGAAGCCTATCATATGTATGAGGAGATGACCGCCTGTAAAGAACTTTTTACCCGTTATGGAGGGCATAAGATGGCAGCAGGGATGTCCCTTCCTGATGAAGAGTCAGTTGCAGAATTTCGTAAAAGAATAAATGAACACTGTAAACTTACGGAGGAAGATTTTGAAGAAATTGTTCATATTGATGTTCCTATGCCCCTTGCCTATGCAGACGGGCAGTTCGTGAAGGAATTATCCCTGCTTGAGCCCTTTGGGGTGGGCAATCCCAAGCCGCTTTTTGCAAGAAAAGGTATTAGCTTATTGTCAGGCAGAAAGCTTGGAAAAAACAGGAATGTAGGGAAGTACCGGATTGCAGATGAAAATGGCAATCGTTATGATATGATTTATTTTGGAGATTTGGAACGACTTGATACGTTCCTTTCACAACGTTTCGGAGGTTCTGTTACAAAAGAACTGTACGGGGGAGGGCTGAATATTGGGGAAGCGAGTATTTCGATAGCTTATTATCCTGAAATGAACAGCTTTGCAGGAAGAGAAAGTATACAGATTGTTATGCAGTATTATTGCTGACGAAAGGAGCAAAAGATGATTACCACAATTACATTGAATCCGGCAGTAGACAAAACTTATACCACAGCAAGATTTCTTCCCAGTCAGGTAAATCGGATGGACAGCGCTAAGAGCATTGCAGGTGGAAAAGGCATCAATGTTGCAAAGGTTCTGCACCAATATGGTATGGATGTAAGAACTATGGGATTTCTTGGAGGATATGCCGGGAGATTTATTGAGGATTATGCTGAAAGTCTGGGAGCAGAGTGTCGTTTTACTCATGTGTCGGGAGAGACTAGAACCAGTATTAACATCCTTTCGCAGGATGGCTATGTAACAGAAGTGTTGGAGCCGGGACCGGAGATTTCAGAGAAAGAGCT
>CAMBLS010000319.1 GCA_945868485.1 uncultured Lachnospiraceae bacterium
GACTATCATCTTATCTACAGATTCAGAAATTGATCAGAAATATTATGAACTGATGAAACCACACATTGGAGATGAATTTACATTGGTATATGATGACGAACTGATGAAAACAACAATAAAAGAAGGATATTTATTCGAAGGAAAATAATCATGATAGTAAAACAAATAAGATTATCAAGTCAGTCAAAAGACAGGCTTGGCAGATTAAAGGGTAAAACAGGAATAAAAAACTGGAATGTTCTATGTAGGTGGGCACTTTGTTATTCGTTAGGTGAATATTCTATGCCAACTGACATACCAATTGTCGCAGACAGCAATGTTGAAATGTCATGGTTTACTTTTGCGGGAGAATATAGTGATTTGTATGATGCACTCATGAAAGCATGGTGTATAAAAATGGGACTTCCAACGGATGAAGAAACACTTTCAAAGTATTTCAAATTACATTTGGAAAGAGGTATAGCACATTTATCTGGGACAAATTATATTAAGAACTTAGACGATTTAATGAACCTGGCAATAAAGGAGAACTAATGGGAATATATCTTGATAGTAATGCTTCATCACCGATTGACGAACGAGTTCTTGCCGTTATGGTGGATACGTATTTAAATTCATATGGCAATGCAGACAGTAGAACCCATAACCATGGTGAGCAGGCAAGAATTACGGTGGAATATGCACGTAAACAAGTGGCATCCTTATTAGGAATCAATTCCTCGGAAGTATTTTTTACGAGTGGTTCCACTGAAAGTAATAATATCGCAATACAGGGATTAGAAGAATATGCGTTAGAAACAAATAAGAAACATATCATCACATCTGCAGTCGAGCATAAGTCAGTACTTGAAACTGTTAAGATGATGAAAAAGAAAGGCTTTGAAATAGAACTTGTGAAACCTGATTTATCCGGACAAGTAAATATGCAAGAAATATTGGATAAAGTTAGAGATGATACTCTTTTAGTTTCGATTATGCATGTAAATAATGAAACTGGAATTATTCAACCTGTAGCAGAACTCGGATCAGAGTTAGAAAAGCGTAATGTACTGTTTCATGTTGATGCAACACAAAGTTGTGGAAAATTAGTAGATGAAATAAGAAATCTCAAATATAACATGCTTTCCTTCAGTGCTCATAAGCTGAAAGGACCAAAAGGTGTCGGAGTTCTAGTTCTGAAAAAAAAGAGATATAAATTGCCTCCAGTAAAGAATATTATGTATGGAGGACAACAAGAGCACGGAATACGTCCAGGGACAATACCAGTAGCTCTGGTAGCTGGTTGTGGAAAAGCATGCGAAATAGCAGAAATTGAATATAAAGAGAACTCTCATAAACTTAGAAAGTTAAAAAGCACATTGGAAGAACTATTGAATGATTCTGGTTTGGATTACCATTATAATGGTGATCAAAATTACTGTGTTGATTCATCTGCAAATATCTGTTTCAAAGGAGTAATGTCAGAAGCATTGATGCTCTCATGTAAGCAATATTGTAGTGTTTCGAACGGTTCTGCATGTACGTCAAAAAGCTATTCACCAAGTTATGTACTTGAAGCTATGGGTATACCAATAGAGGACATTGAAAGTTCGGTTAGAATTAGTTGGGGACCTGAAACCGATGAAATTGAGTTTCGGGAAAATCTCGGAAAAATGATAGCAATAGCCAAAAGCCTTGCTGTTTAATTTTTTTAACATCATAGAGAATGTATATATTTTGAACTCGGTCAGGCGGCCGAGTTCATTTCATTTGGATTAGGATAATTCCTCCTCGTGCCGCTTGCTGGTCTGTCGGCTAGTATCAACGCCAATAATCTCATCAACATTTGTAGTTACGGTTCGGAGATCCCTTTCATAATCCTGATAATATTCGTAATTACCCTGGAGTGTTTCTTTTCGCTTTTTAAGGGCATCTTTTTTTGCCTTCATGTCTTTTATGGTTGGAAGTGTTTCGTTCAGAAAATGGGCTTTTAGCCACTCTGAGGATTCTTTATATGCAGTTAATTCCTGTGCATGCGCTTGTCTATATTTCTTCTTGTTGAAAGCCTTCCCTAATTGTGCATAAACACGTCGATTAGCATAATAGATACCAAGATGCTTGATGGTCATATTTGTTACCTTCAATTCTGCAGATACTACGTTAAGTGCGGATTTTGCACTTTGTGCTTTGGAACTGATTTCCTTATATTGATTTTGAAGATGCTCTCGGGTATCATAACCATGCTCCTGAACATAGACTATAGTTTCTGCCATTTGCTTTAAGTTCGAGAGTTTTACCTTGTGTGCATATGACTGGCTTTGCTGTGCTTTCACACAAGTTTGCAAATCTGTAACCAGACGAAGATTTGATCGGATGTATATGATAGCGATTGGATCCGCGTGATAATCATAGTTCGGATCGTAATCCTTTGTTGGTCGGGTATCTGGAATATCTACTACTGCCCTACTGCCATAAATGTTCGATAAGTATTCTTTACCATAATGAGTGCCAAGAGAACGTTCGCTGATGTTCTTTTCTCTTTCTGGAAGATGATAGCTGTATCTTCCTCCTTTCTCGATAACAGTGATTTTATATTTTTCAAAAAGCTGCGATTGGAAATCCTCAAAAGATTTTGAAACTGCAGCAAGTTCATCTACAG
>CAMBLS010000320.1 GCA_945868485.1 uncultured Lachnospiraceae bacterium
AACAGAACTTAATGTTATCTCGGAGCAGATGAAGATTGAAAGCAGCAGAAGATTTCAGGTTTATGTGCTTAGATAAAATGTAAAAGCCAAGCAGTTTTGCCTGGCAAATTCTATTAATGGGCTTTGTTGTAAAGCTTTTGAACATCCTTTGGGAGATTATCAGGGAGCATTGCATTAATTCTATCTTCGTTGCCATCAGCTATGGCGGTGTCATAATACCAGCATTTGAATTCCAGCATGGCAAGAGTTTTTTCAAGCTGTTTGATTTCCTCTTTGACGGCAGCCTTTCGATGCTCAAATAATTCTTTTCGTTTTGTATAGCTGGATGAACCTTCAGTAACCCATTCAAAAAACTGTTTTATATCTTTGATTTCAAGACCGGATTGTTTTAAGCACTCGATGATACGGAGCGCTTCAAGTTCGTTATCACTAAAATACCGGATATTGCCTTTGCGTACAAGATTAGGGAAAAAGCCTTCTTTATCGTAATATCTCAAAGTAGAAATAGGAAGATGAAACATCTCGGATACCTGACCAATTGTGTACATAAAAATACCTACTGTTACTATTCACAGCCCTCCACCTACATGCGCACTCGTCGCCTCTTCGAGGCTCCAGTCCCGCTCCTTGCAGAGCTAAGACTGCTTATGTGGGTGGAGTTCCTGCTTCGCAGGCTCGATATGAATTCATAGACAGTCTCTTACATGCGAGCATGACGAGTCTGTCCGTGAATCCATATCGGCTGTGAATAGTAACTTCCTTCTTTCAAAATTTGAAAATAATACTTGACCTAAAGTAAGGTTTAGGTCTTATGATAATATCATAAAGCAAAAAGACTTATTTTTCAATAATTTTTTACGGAGGTATTACTATGAAGACAGAAGAACTAAAGATGGTTTCAGAGTGGGATAAGACCTTTCCAAAGAGTGAAAAGGTGGAGCATAAGAAGATTACATTTGTGAATCGATACGGCATCACGCTTGCAGCGGACATGTATACGCCAAAGAATGTAGAGGGTAAACTTCCGGCAATTGCAGTGAGCGGTCCCTTCGGTGCGGTAAAGGAGCAGTGTTCCGGATTGTATGCACAGACAATGGCAGAAAGGGGATTTCTCACAATTGCATTTGATCCCTCTTACACAGGAGAGAGTGGCGGTCTGCCAAGATATATGGCGTCGCCTGATATTAACACAGAGGATTTTATGGCGGCCGTTGACTTCCTTTCCGTACAGAATAATGTAGATTCCGATAAGATTGGCATTATTGGTATCTGCGGCTGGGGAGGCATGGCGATTAACGCAGCGGCTCTTGATACAAGAATAAAGGCAACGGTTGCATCCACCATGTATGATATGACAAGAGTAAATGCCAACGGATATTTTGATTCAGAGGACAGTGAAGAAGCCAGATTTACAAAGAAGCAGGCTATAAATGCGCTTAGAACTGAGGAATATAAAAAGGGCGTATATTCAAGAGCAGGTGGATGTGTGCCACTCCCGCTTCCTGATGACGCACCATTCTTTGTAAAGGATTACAGCGAGTATTATAAGGGAAGATGCTATCACGAAAGAAGCCTTAATTCTAATGAAGGATGGAACAGTATTGGCTGTCAGTCTTTTATGAATCAGCCGATTCTGAAATACAGTAATGAGATCAGAAGCGCTGTTCTTATCATACATGGGGAGAAAGCGCACAGCTATTATTTCGGAAAAGATGCATATGAGGCTATGATCAAGAGCAGTAAGTATGCTGCAAATAAGGAACTTCTTACGATTCCTGATGCAGTTCATACAGATCTCTATGACAACCTGGACGTAATTCCTTTCGATAAGATGCAGAAATTTTTTGAAGAGAATGGAGTGTGTTAATCATGGCAAAGAAAGTATTGATTATTTCAACCAGTCTTCGAGGTGGTAGCAATTCGGATATCCTTGCAAGAGAATGTGAGAGGGGTGCTAAAGAAGCCGGACACGAAGTAGAATATATTTCCTTAAAAGGAAAAGAGATAAAATATTGCATTGGATGTTTAGCCTGTCAGACGAAGGGAAACTGTGTTCTTAAGGATGATGTGGCAGAAATCATGGTAAAGGTTAAAGATGCAGAAGTAATCGTTTATGCCACTCCGATTTATTATTATGAGATGGCTGGACAGATGAAGACGCTGCTCGACCGATTGAATCCGCTTTTTCCTTCTGAGTACGCATTTCGGGATATCTATATGATTGCAACTGCCGCAGAAAATGAGGAAAGCGCATTTGAAAAAGCATACAGTGGTCTTAAAGGATGGGTAGACTGTTTTGGAAAGGCGAAACTAAAAGGCCTTGTAACCGGTGGTGGAATATCTGCGCCGAATGAAGCCGGCAATCATAAAAATGCTATGCAAAAAGCTTACGAGCTAGGTAAGAGGCTGTAAGTTATGAAGAGATTCCTTACAAATGTCATGTGTATAGTTTTCATATTATGTTTGTCGGCATGTGGTCATATACAAGGCTTGGGAAGATGAATTTGCCGGAACAGGAAGTGATAGATTTATTGTCGAATGGTAATGTTACAATTAAGATTTCAAGATAGTATCAGGAAAGAAGGTTGGTATTATGGAAAAAATAGAGCAGACAGCAGGTAGAGGTACTCTC
>CAMBLS010000321.1 GCA_945868485.1 uncultured Lachnospiraceae bacterium
ATGGTCTGCGCAATTCTGATTGCTAGAATTATGCATGTCTGTGAAAAGGGGAAGGTGAATGACAGCTTGTTGATTGAGTTGCCTGAATATAAGCGCCCGAACGCAAGGACCATTAGAATTTATGTTTGGAATAAGTTAAAGGATTATCTTTCTAAGGCGGGAACAACTATCTTTATTGCCTCCATTATCATATGGCTTGTGCTTAATTTTGGTACATCAGGAATGGTCGACAATCCGGCAGACAGTTTTGGGGCAATCATTGGTAAATGGCTTGAACCGGTTATGCGTCCAGCAGGTCTTGGAATGTGGCAGATTATAGTATCTTTGATTGCTGGTGTTTCAGCAAAAGAGGTTGTGGTATCAAGTTTTTCTGTTTTATTTGGAGTAGGAAGCAGTGGGGCTGCAAGCATGGCATCTGTTGTAGAAAATTTAAAGAGTATCGATCCTTCTTTTGGACCACTGAATGCCTATTGTATGATGCTGTTTGTACTTTTATATGTACCCTGTGCAGCGGCAGTTGCCACCATTCGTAAAGAAAGTGGTTCAACATCCTTTACTGTTAAATTAGCTGTTTTTCAAATTTTATTTGCGTGGGTAGCATCAACAATTGTATTTCAGATTGGAAGCCTTATCTTATAAGGCACAGGAATTTGATTTATACCTTGATTTCCTTGCAGGTTTGTGTAAAAATATACAAGTGAAACCTGCAAGGTTTTTTATGTTATTAATAAGAAAGGTAATGAACATGAGAGGAATTGATACCCAGGTTCGTAAAGATAGAAGACGTATTTTCAAAGAAATAGCCAATCTTGCATATCATTCTGAGAATTTAAAGGATGATGTGGAAGCACTTCCTTATAAGATTGTTGATTATGATGAGTCAGAATATGAAAGCATTTATCGGGAACGTGCGATTGCAAGAGAAAGAATTCGTTTGGCAATGGGGTTATCGCTCCGCCCGGAAAATGCTCCGGTACATGTTACCCAGGGGCTTGAAGAAAGTAATATTGATGAAAAATACTATGAGCCGCCCCTTATGCAGGTTATTCCCTCTGCATGCAATGCCTGTCCTGAAAACAGGTATGAAGTGACCAATCAGTGTATGGGCTGTGTGGCACACCCATGCCGGGAGGTATGTCCGAAAGGGGCTATCTCTATGAAAAATGGAAAATCAATAATTGATCAGGAGAAGTGCATTAAATGTGGTAAGTGTAAGTCCGTTTGTCCCTACGATGCAATTTCTCATCAGGTACGCCCTTGTCTTGCTCATTGTGGTGTAAATGCAATTAAGAGTGATAAGAAGGGACGTGCGTATATTGATACCGAATTGTGCGTTTCCTGCGGTCAGTGTATGGTAAGCTGTCCATTTGGTGCGATTGCAGATAAATCCCAGATTTTTCAGCTGATTCGTGCTATGCAGTCGGGAAGAAAGATTATTGCACAGGTTGCACCGGCTTTTGTGGGACAGTTTGGCAAGGATGCCACACCGGATAAAATAAAAGAAGCATTAAAGCAGCTGGGTTTTTTTGATGTATATGAAACAGCAATTGGTGCAGATATGGGTGCCATGACAGAAGCAGAGCATTATGTAAAAGAGGTGGCAACGGGGGAGGTTCCGTTCCTGCTTACTTCCTGTTGTCCATCATGGTCTGTATTGGCTAAAAAATTTTTCCCAGAAACCATTGATAAGATATCAAATGCGTTGACTCCGATGGTTGCAACTGCACGTAAAATCAAAGAAGACCATCCTGATGCCAGTGTTGTATTTATAGGTCCCTGTGCATCCAAAAAGCTGGAGGCTTCCCGCAGAACTGTGCGCTCAGATGTTGATTTTGTTATTACCTTTGAAGAATTAGCGGGAATGTTTGAAGCCAGAGGACTCCTTCCTGAGACGGTGGAAGCAATTGATAAGATGAATGATGCTACTGGTGCAGGGAGAGGTTATGGCGTAGCCGGAGGCGTGGCGAGTGCAATTGAAGAATGTATTCGTGAATACTATCCAGATGTGGAAGTAAATATTGAACACGCAGAAAGTCTTAGCGAGTGTAAAAAGATCTTGATGCTTGCCAAGGCTGGCAAAAAGAACGGCTGTTTGATTGAAGGAATGGCATGCCCTGGAGGTTGTATCGCAGGGGCAGGCACCAATATACCCATTCCACAGGCAATGAAAGAAGTTGCTGGATTTAAGGCAAAGGCTGATAAAAAAATTCCTTTAATTTAATTATATTAAAATGGAGGTTTATGATGAGCAAGATAAGAACAAGATTTGCACCCAGTCCAACTGGCAGGATGCATGTGGGAAATTTAAGGACGGCATTGTATGCCTATCTGATTGCTAAACATGAATGTGGAGACTTTATCATTCGAATCGAGGATACGGATCAGGAGCGTTTCGTGTAAGGTGCAGTGGACATAATTTACCGTACGCTTGAAAAAACAGGGCTGAGTCATGATGAAGGACCTGATAAGGATGGCGGTGTTGGTCCCTATGTCCAGTCAGAGAGACAGAAACAGGGGATTTATCTTGAATATGCGAAGCAGTTAATTGAAAAGGGTGAGGCCTATTATTGCTTTTGCGATAAAGAGCGCCTAGCCAGCCTGAAAAGTCAGATTGTGGAAGGAAAAGAA
>CAMBLS010000322.1 GCA_945868485.1 uncultured Lachnospiraceae bacterium
TCTAATATCCTTTACATAAGTTGTAGGATCGTGTCCAGTTCGTTACTTCTCCTTACGTCTGTTTTGCTTACTATTGATTGAATAAATCGCTTAACGCCTGTATGACCTGCTTTATCTCAATCGGTTTTGATAAAAAACCATTCATACCACATTCAAGTGCAGCTTTGCGATCTTCATCAAAGGCATTTGCAGTCATTGCTAAAATAGGGATATTTGCCAATGTCGGTTCTTTGAGGTTTCGAATCCTCTTTGTGGCTTCATGACCGTCCATAACGGGCATCTGAATATCCATCAGAATCAGGTCATAGTCACCGGGTTTAGAAGAAGCAACTTTTTCCACAGCTTCTAAACCATTATTCGCCGTATCGATCATAAAACCGTACTCACCAAGGATCTCCAGAGCGATTTCCTGGTTGAGTTCATTATCTTCCACTAAAAGCAATCTCTTATCCTTGAAGCCGTTCTCTTCATCCGATACGAGAAGAGGGTTTTCAACTGACTCCTCGGTTTTTCCTATTGTGGTAAGCAGTGTTTCTCTCAGGTCAGACATAAACATCGGTTTCGAGCAGAAAGCAGTCACACCAGCGTTTCTTGCCTCCTCCTCAATATCAGACCAATCATAGGCTGTGAGTATGATAATTGGTGTATCATCCCCAAGACGCCGAATCTGCCTTGTAACCTCAATACCATTCATGTCCGGCAAACGCCAGTCAATAATGTAAGCATGGAATGCGTCACTCCTCTCAAAAGCGTTCTTTGCATGGAGTACTGCTTCCTTGCCGGAAAGAGTCCACTCAGAACGCATACCTACCTGCGCCAGCATCTTTGTAACGCTATCGCACGTATTATAGTCATCATCAACCACCAGAGCTTTCAAACCTTCCAGCTCTGGAATTTTCGCGATGCTTCGGCGTTCAGCCTGCAAGCGCAAAGTCAGCCGGATCACAAACTCCGTACCCTTGCCTTGTTCCGTATGTACCTCAATGGTTCCACCCATCATATCAATGATGTTCTTGGAAATAGCCATGCCTAATCCAGTGCCCTGGATTTTGCTAACGGTTGATGTGCGTTCTCGTTCAAAGGGTTCAAATATTTTCTCGGCAAATTTCTGGCTCATGCCGATACCAGTGTCTTTTACCCGAATCTCGTAGAACCCAATACCCTTCGAAGCCCCTGGAAGCTGGGCGACTCGGACAGACACTGTGCCTCCGGGAGGAGTAAACTTGATAGCATTGGACAGCAAATTCAGCAGTACCTGGTTCAGACGAGTTTTGTCGCAGAATACATCTTCATCAGTCACGTCCATGATGTCCATATACAGTTCCAGCTGTTTGGCATGAATCTGTCCACTGATAATGGTCTTAATGTCATGGAAGATGTCGGAGAGGTTTGCCTTCTGCTCTTCCAGATTAATCTTTCCGTTTTCGATTCGGCTCATATCCAACACATCATTGATGAGCGAAAGCAGGTGATTGCTGGAGGATAATATTTTGGAAAGATAATCCTTGATCTTTTCCTCATTACCGATATTGGCAGAAGCAAGTGTGGCAAATCCTATGATTGCATTCATAGGCGTACGGATATCGTGGGACATATTGCTTAAAAATGTCGATTTCGCTTTATTTGCCTGTTCTGCTATATCCAACGCATCTTGCAGAACTTTTCGTCTATCCTCTTCTTCCTTTTTCGCAGCATCGATCACTCTGGAAGAGTACACGAGCCTGTTCTGGTTGTTTTCATCATTAACCATTACCGCTTCTGCTGCAATCCAGTGTTTTTCTCCGTTAAGGTGAATAGAGAATTCACGGTACTCATACTTGTGCTCTTCCTTTGTCAGTTTCTTAAGATTAGAAATGCCAAAACAAGTCACGTATTCTTCCCGGTATTCTTTATCAACGATTTCAGCAAAAGAAGAAATGAGTTCTGAAAAAGTTGAAGCCTGGGAAATAGCGTAGCCTTCATGCTGAATCTGGGAAATAATCTTATAGGAGTCCATATCCAGATCAACACCTAAGACTACTGTCTTTACTTCGGAATTCGATGCAATAATCATTTGCTTTTCCAGGATATTTTCCTGTTCGATTCGCTTTTGATTCTGGCGTTCCCTAATAATAAGCAGCCCGATCAGGAATAAGAAACCAAAGAAGATAAGCCCCGAAAGAATAAAGGTTTGCCCCAGAATGTTTCTCGTTTGCTCGGTGATAATATCCTCCTGGACAACAGACACCAATATCCACTGTGTCGATTCAATGGGTGAAAAATAGTACAGTTTGTCCAGCCCATTATATTTGAGCAGTGCCCAACCGGATCTGCCCTCTGCGACCAGTTCTTTCACTTCATTGATCGTGGATTGCTCGTTCTCTGCTTCATTCTCAAAAATAGCAAACAGATTGTGAGAAGTCTTATTTCCGCTCGTTGTCACAGAACGAAAAAGAATATCTCCCTTTCCATCAATCATGTATGAGTGACCACGGTCCTGGAAGAAAGAAACCGTAAAGGCATCGTTTAAATCATTAACCGGGATTTCTCTGATAAAAAACCCAGTTACACCATCCTGAAATGCCATCGTTTTCGTTAGTGCAATGACTCGATTACCACTGTTGCTACTAAGGAAAGGTGGCA
>CAMBLS010000323.1 GCA_945868485.1 uncultured Lachnospiraceae bacterium
CAATGGTTGATCAGCTTAGGAAGTTCTATGATTTCATTATTATAGACTGTATGCCATCTTTGGGAATGATGACAATCAATGCCTTGGCGTGTGCAGATTCTGTATTGATACCTGTACAGGCGGCATATCTCCCAGTGAAAGGTTTACAGCAGTTGATTAAGACAATCAGCAGAGTAAAGAAGCAGCTGAATCCAAAGCTTAAGATAGAAGGAATACTTCTGACTATGGTTGATAACCGTACCAATTATGCCAGGGATATTTCATTGATGGTTTATGTTACTTATTCAGCAAATATCAAGGTTTTTGCAACAGAGATACCAATGTCAGTCCGAGCATCAGAGGTAAGTGTAGAAGGAAGTAGCATATATTCCTATGATCCAAAGGGAAAAGCGGCATTTGCATACATGGCATTAACAAAGGAAGTATTGAAGGAGGCATAAGACATGGCAGGACGAGTAGCAGGAAAGATAAAATTACAGTCAGTAGATGAATTGCTGGGAGTACCGGAGATTGCCGGTACCCAGGAAATAGAAATAGGAAGAATACATTCTTTTCCGAATCATCCGTTTAAGGTGTTGGATGATGATAAGATGGAATCATTGGTAGACAGCATCAGAGAGAACGGTATATTAAATCCGCTGATTGTGAGACCTGATCAGACCGGTGATTATGAAATGATATCCGGGCATCGAAGATTACATGCGGCTGGCATTGTGGGAATAGCGAAGATACCAGCGATTGTAAAGGAAATGCAGAAATCAAAATGGCAGAGAACAAAGTTTTGAAAACGCACATCATCAACTATTCCAAGACCAGGGATATCTATATAGCCTATCGAAAATCCGGATACAGCAAGAAATTCTTTGAGGCACATCGAGAAGAGATTACTCTTCACAAAGCGGCAAAGGAAGCATTTTCAAATCTTCCGGATGGAAAGATTCCGAAAGTAAAGGATTTGAATGAAGAGTTTGCCAGACTGCTTTCAGAGAAAAAGGCTGCTTACAGCGAATACAAAAAAATGAAAAAAGAGATGCGGGATTATCAGATAGCGAAGCAAAATGTGGAATCCTTCTATGCGGCTCAGAAGACCTGGGACCAGGAGGAAGATTTGAAAAAGAAAAGGCAGTAGCAAAGATAAGCATATGGGCAATCATCAAAATGCAAGTTGGTGGTTGCCCTCTTTTTTGCAATTCCGGCGGAGCAGGAATGTATCAGCACTCACAAAGTGAGGGCGCAGTTTGACATCAGAGATGTCATTCTAAGGGGATTGGGGATGTGCCTCCAACAAGCAAACAGCGTTCGTGTGATCACGAAGGCACTGCTTGCTAACTTGCGAAGCAACAACGATTGCGGCCTTAATGTGCCGCCTATGAAAGGAAGAATGAAAGACATGAATAAAGAAAATAATAGTACAGAGAAAGAAATGATTGTAGCCGAGGATATCACAGACATTAAGCTGACACAGGCAGGATATTACTGGGAAATGGGATTCAATGAATTCGATTTTACATGCAAGATTAAGGGAGTAGACGATGTTCTTCACATGAGAGAGCAGCGGCATGATGACGGAAGTAGCTTTGTGATTCGTTCAGAGAAGGATGATATCTGGGAGAGAATTACAAGAAAAGAAGCATGTAAACTGGACGATAAGCTTCAAGAAGCAATTCAGTATGGAAATTACCATAAGAGGATTGTAGGCCTTACCACTGTGGATGATTGCAAGGATCTGGAATTTGAACTGATGGAAAATGATAATGTGTATCTCAACAGGGTAATCAGAAAACTCTGGTCGGAGCTTGCAGCCAAGCAGGAAGAAATTGCAGGTACTGAACCCGGAGTTGTTACAGATTTCAGAAGAAAGACTGATAAAATGTTTCACCGGATTGATGGGATGGGCGCTGCTGAAATTGAAGGGATTGTATCAGACTATGTTCAGTCGAAGATAGATGAAAACAATTTGGAGGCAGAGATTGTTGGTGTTGTAGTTTCAGGAAGCCGGTGCCGAGGAATTGAAAAAGTTGGTTCCGATCTGGATGTGGTCCTGGAATACAAAGGAACCATCAGAGAAGATACTTTCTTTGATATTCTTCATGAAGATGAAATGGAAATTGGCGGAGTGAAGGTAGACATCAATCCGATCACAGAAGGAAAGACTGGAACACTGGAGGAATATCTGCCCGGTGTGGAGAAGTATCTGGAAGAGAAACGACAAAAGACATCGGTAAGGGAAAAACTGAAGGAGAAGAAATCAGACATTTATGCGCAGAGTGAAAGAACTGATAAGAGCAGTAAAAGGAAAACTGAAAATGTGAGATAAGAGCAATTAAGAAATGGGTGAAGTTGTGGCAATTGATGGCTGTGGCTTCGCCCGTTTTTTTATTATCCGGAATGTGGTTTCGCAAAGATTTTCTTGAATAGGGCTTCATTTTTTATGATTAGTAGATTTGGAATGATACAGTCCGTTTTTTTGGACTCGTAATTTGCTAAGATTATATCATCGAAGGATATCATCGAAGGGAACTAAAGGATAAGCAAAGAGCAAATAGCTTAAGAAAGCGAGGTAGGACTATGGCAATGTATGATTGGAATGGTAACGGCAATAGAAATGATATGACTGAT
>CAMBLS010000324.1 GCA_945868485.1 uncultured Lachnospiraceae bacterium
AATAAAGCAATGTACTATTATGGCGGAGATCATGGCGAAGATGTCCATGACAGTAATTTCTGTTTGGATGGACTTGTGTATCCGGACAGGACACCACATACAGGGTTGCTAGAATATAAAAATGTATATCGCCCATTAAGAGTTGTTGAGTTTGATCAGAAAGCCAAAAAGATTTCATTTCATAACTATCTTGATTTTACAGATGCAAAAGATTATATCCGGATGAAATATGAAGTCCTTTGTGATGGTCATATTGTAGAAGAAGGAACAGTAGAGCCTCTTTCCATCAAACCAGGATGCACAGAAATGACATCATTAGAAGTTAAAGTTCCAAAAAAAGGAAATTCTTACCTTAAAATATATTATTACTCTTCAAAAGAAGTAGCATTAGTTCCAGAAGGACACCTTCTTGGATTTGATGAGGTAAAATTAGAAACAGAAGATAATAGAAATCAGGAAGTTATTCAGAAGCTGGAACAGTCTGGAGATTGTAGTAAGGCACTTTTAGCTAAAGAAACAGATGAATTTGTATTTATTTTTGGTGAGCAATTTCAGTATGTGTTTGATAAAAAGATCGGTTTGTTTACAAAATTAGAATATGGTGGAATTAATCAGATTGAAAAACCGATGGAAGTTAATATCTGGAGAGCACCAACAGATAATGATATGTACATCAAACTGGAATGGTACAGAGCAAAATACGATAAAGCTTATTCTCGTGCGTATGATACTGTCGTAGAAATCAGTGAAAATAGTGTGAATATCCATTGTTATATGGCATTAGTTGCAGATACTGTTCAAAGGATTTTAGATATGGACACGACATGGCTTATTGATGAAAACGGCGTTATTGATCTCAACATGAGAGTAAAACGTCATCCGGAATTCCCAATGCTTCCGAGATTTGGACTTCGTTTGTTCCTGAATAAGAATATGGATTATGTTCAGTATTATGGAATGGGACCGATGGAAAGTTACTGTGATAAGCATAGAGCTTCCAGCCATGGAATCTATGGTGGATATGTCGAGGATTTACATGAAGATTATATCAAACCACAGGAAAATGGCAGCCATTATGATTGTTCTTATGTAACCGTAGAAAGTGCTCATTATAAATTAGAGGCGCTTGCCGAAAAATCCTTTAGTTTCAATGTGTCAGCGTATACACAGGAAGAGTTGACAGCAAAGAAACATAACTTTGAATTACAGCCATCCGACAATATTATCCTGTGCCTTGATTATGCGCAAAGTGGTATTGGCTCCAACAGCTGTGGACCAGACCTGTTGGAAAAATACAGACTGGACAGCAAAGAGTTTGAGTTCGGAATCAAGCTGATACCATACAAGAAATACAAATAAAGAACAAAGGAGAAAACGAGGATAGGAATGAAAAGAACTATTTAAAATGGTATAACAAAGTCGGCTACGGCTCTGGTGATATTGCCGGTAATGTTGTGTATGCATTCCTTACATCATTTGTAATGATTTATCTAACAGACACTGTTGGGCTGAATGCAGGTATTGTAGGAACACTGATTGCTTTATCAAAGTTGTTTGATGGTGTAACAGACTTGTTCTTTGGTTCTATGATTGACAAAACAAAAAGTAAAATGGGTAAAGCTAGACCATGGATGTTTTATGGATACTTTGGATGTGCAATTACTCTTGTAGGAATCTTTGCAATTCCAGCGAGCCTTGGACAGACGGCACAGTATGCATGGTTTTTTATATGCTATACATTGTTAAACGCAGTATTCTATACGGCAAACAACATTGCATATTCAGCGCTTACATCATTAATAACTAAGAACAATAAAGAACGTGTGGAAATGGGTTCATTCCGATTCATTTTCGCATTTTCAACAAGCTTATTAATCCAGGCGGTAACAATTGGTTTTGTAGCAAAACTTGGTGGTGGAGCTGAAGCATGGAGAATGGTGGCTATTGTATATGCAATTATTGGTATTATCACAAATTCACTTTCCGTATTCTCTGTTAAGGAATTATCTGAAGAAGAACTCAAAGAGGAGGGCGGAGATACCAGCGGAAGAGTTGAAGATGAAAAATATACACTGATTGATGCTGCTAAATTACTGGTTGCTAACAAATATTATTTGATGATCTGTGCAACATATATTCTTCAGCAGTTATACTCAGCAATGCTTGGTGTTGGTACTTATTACATGAAATATGTAATGGGTAATGAAAATCTTTTCTCATACTTTGCATGGGCAATCAACATTCCACTTATTATCGCACTTATTATTACGCCAGCCCTTGTTCAAAAATGGAAGGGAATGTACAAATTGAATCTTTATGGATACGCATTAGGTACACTTGGTCGTGCATTAGTAGTATTAGCTGCGTTTATGGGAAATCTTCCGTTAATGTTCTTATTTACAGGAGTGGCAGCGTTTGGTATGGGTCCATGGCAGGGAGATATGAACGCTGTAATCGCAGAGTGTTCTCAGTATACATACCTTACAAAAGGAAAAAGTGTAGACGGAACAATGTATTCTTGTACCTCATTAGGTGTAAAACTTGGTGGCGGACTTGGTGTTGCTATTCAGGGATGGTTATTAGAGTTTGCTGGATAT
>CAMBLS010000325.1 GCA_945868485.1 uncultured Lachnospiraceae bacterium
ATAGAGACTATGAAAAGGAATTAGATAATTCTGAACTGATCATCCTTTCGGGCAGTGCCCCTGCAAATGTAAAGGCTTCCATATACAAAGACCTGATCACAAAAGCAAAGGATAGGGGGAAAAAGGTATTCCTTGACAGCAGCGGAGAGTATCTTAAGGAAGGTGCCATAGCAGCCCCTTTTATGATTAAACCAAACAGCAGAGAACTGGAAATAATGATTGGTAGAAAGCTTAGAGGAATAGAAGACATCATAGGAGCTGCCCTGACGTTAGGTGAGAGAGGAATT
This sequence comes from uncultured Lachnospiraceae bacterium, assembly GCA_945868485.1. GTDB lineage: Bacteria > Bacillota > Clostridia > Lachnospirales > Lachnospiraceae > Suilimivivens. The sequence continues at coordinate 288 of CAMBLS010000325.1, forward strand.
GAACATGTAATGGTATCCATGGGTGATAAAGGGCTTTTGTATGTAGCAGGAAAGCAGATTCTGTATGCCAAAGCACCAAAGATAAAGGTGGTTAATACCGTGGGCTGTGGTGATTGCGTGGTGGCAGCCTTTGCTATGGGATATCTACAGAAGATGAGCGCTGAGGAAATGTTGCGTTACTGCGTGGCGCTTTCAGCCGCTAATGCCACTACATTGGAAAGTGCAGTGATTCCGAAAGAAAAGGCGGAAGAACTGCTTTCAGAAGTTAAAATAGAACAATATTGAATACATTTTTTACAACGCAAAAGCCTCCGGAGGGTACCGGAGGCTTTGCATTCTTATGAGGGGGGAGATAGTGAGTTGTTCAACTATCTTGATATTTATATTAAAGGTTAAATGTGTATAAAGTGTGTCCGATTTATGATAAAAATCTAAAATCCTCTAAACAAAAGATTAAGCACATGAAAAAAATTTGGAAACATGCATATACATAGGGTATAAGCCCGTTTTAGAAGATTGAAAAAAAGACGTATTCGTGCTATCTTATATAAAGAAAAGGGGGAGAACTTCTTATGAAATGTAAAGAATTATTAAAGGAACTTTCCTATGAATGTATCAGAGGAAATGTTGATTGTGAAATAAAGGAAGTAATATATGACTCAAGAAAGCTGTCAGAAGGATGTATGTTCATCTGCATTAGTGGTTATGTGGTAGATGGGCACAGCTTTGCCTATGAGGCTGCACAGAGGGGTGCGGCCGCCATTGTAGTAGAGAAGGATGTGGAAATCCCTGAAGAATGTAATGCAGCTATTATCAGGGTGGAAGATACACGATATGCCATGGCATTTATTGCGGCAGCCTACTTCGGTCATCCGGCAGATCGGCTTAAGGTAATTGGAATTACGGGTACTAAGGGTAAAACCACCACAACTTATCTGATTAAATCCATTTTAGAGCAGGCAGGCTACAAGGTTGGTCTTGTGGGAACCATTGAAACAATCATTGGGGATAAGCATATTCCTGCTAATAATACGACACCGGAATCCTTTCTGCTCCAAAAGTATTTTAAGGAAATGGAAGATGAGGGCTGCCAGATTGTGGTAATGGAAGTGGCATCCCAGGGACTTAAGCTTCACAGAACCCAGGGATTTACCTTTGAAATTGGTATTTTTACCAACTTAGAGCCTGACCATATTGGTCCAAATGAACATGCAGATTTTGAGGAATATCAGTATTGCAAGGGACTTTTGTTTAAGCAGTGCAGACTGGGAATTGTCAATAAGGATGACGCTCATGTGGATGCGGTTTTAAAGGGTCATACCTGTCAGATTGAAACCTATGGCTTTGATAGAAGCGCAGATTTATATGCAGAAAACTTAAAGCTTGTAAACAAAACGGGAGAATTGGGAATTGACTTTGCTGTAAAGGGAAAGATGGATTTTGAGGTAGAAGTACCCACTCCGGGACGCTTTAGTGTTTATAATGCACTGACTGCAATTTCTGTATGCAGGCATTTTAAGGTGGATGTTCCCCAAATCCAGAAGGCACTTTTAGGAGCTCATGTAAAGGGCAGGATTGAGATGGTTCCGGTATCGGATCAGTTTACGCTGCTCATTGATTATGCGCACAATGCCATGAGCCTTAAGAGCCTGCTTACCACTCTGCGGGAATACAATCCCACAAGGCTGGTATGTTTATTCGGATGTGGAGGAAACCGTTCCAAGCTGCGCCGTTATGAGATGGGTGAGGTAAGTGGAACCTATGCAGATTTAACGATTATTACCTCAGATAATCCGAGATTTGAAAAACCTCAGGACATTATAGATGATATTAAGATTGGAATAGGAAAGACAGAAGGAAAGTACATTGAAATCTGCAATCGGAAGGAAGCAATTGCCTATGCCATCAGCCATGGACAGCCGGGAGATATTATCGTTCTGGCAGGAAAAGGTCATGAGGATTATCAGGAAATAGAAGGTGTGAAATATCCCATGGATGAAAGAGTCCTGATTAAGGAAATATTAGAGGAAAGACATTCAATTTAAAATATTTTAATCGGAGAAGAACAGAAAAGATGACCCAGGGCAGATATGCAAATATCATTGTTGATATTTCCCATGAAAAAGTGGATAGACCCTTTCAGTACAAAATTCCCGATGGACTCAAGGGAAAGCTGGAGGAGGGAATGTGTGTACAGGTTCCCTTTGGCATGGGCAATCATCTGCGTCAAGGGTATGTGGTGGAGATTACCGACAAGGCAGAGTTTCCAGATGAAAAGCAGAAGCTGATTGCCGGAATTGTAAAT
>CAMBLS010000326.1 GCA_945868485.1 uncultured Lachnospiraceae bacterium
AAGATAAATAAAAATGTATTTTTAAGTCCAAATTTTCATTTCGTAAAAGTATAAAATTTACGAAATATTATTATATAATATTTGTATTAATGTTATCAATGCTTTTCCACAAAAAAAGACCGACAATTGCCAAAATTCGACAATGTCGGCCTTCTTTATTCTGATTTTTATAAGAATGGATTGTAAAACCGGTCCCCATCTGCAAAGGTAATTGTCAACGCTACAATTGCAAATATCACCGTAAAGGCAATGGTCAGATAATCATTTCTTTTTAACTTCTTTTCCATATACCAGGTTCGCTTCTTATGCTTTCCGTAGCCCCTAAGCTCCATGGCATTACTGACCGTGTCAATTCTGTCCATACTGGAAAAGATCAGTGGAAAGATAATGGAGGAAGTGTTTTTAATTCTGCTAAGTAGTGATGCCTTCCCTGACATCTCAATTCCCCTTGCTTCCTGTGCATGCTTGATCTTGGTAAACTCATCCTGCACATCAGGAATATATCTGAGTGCAATGGCAATGGCATATCCCACATTGTAGCTGATTCCTATTTTATTCATGGACGCTGCAAACTCACTGGGATTGGTGGTTACCAGAAACATAAATATTGCTGGAATCACTGTAAAATATTTAATAATTACATTCAGCTCATAGAAGAGCTGTTCTGTTGTGACGTCATAGGGCCCTACCAGATGGAAAAGAACCGTCCTGCTGCCATAAATCTCTGATCCCTGATTTGGTGAAAAGATAAAAATGGCAATTACGTTTAAAGTAAGAAACAGCATAACCATTTTAAACACTGCCCCTACCTGCTTCCACTCTGTCTTTGAAATTTTAAATACCACCAGACTGAATACTACCATGAACAGCAATATTCTGGTATCATAGGTCAACATACTGACCAGACACCACAGAAGGAAAAAAATCAGCTTCGTCACACCACTGAGCCTGTGAATCCAGGTATCCTTTTCTTCATATGATAATATCTTAGACATGGGCTTCCTTTTCCTCCTTCCATCTGTTCTTTCTTTCATAAGCAATAAATCTTTCCACGAACTCGGAAGGATGATCTATTTCACAGTTCACTGCCAAATCATACAATGAGGTTTTCTTTAAATAAGCCTTGTCTGCAATTTCTTCATTGGTAAGCACCTTTGCCGGCTTATCATCTGCAATCAGATGTCCGTCAGCAATGACAATTGCCCTGTCAGTATATTCCAGCATCAAATGCATATCATGGGTAATCATGATAATCGTAATTCCATAGGTCTCGTTGATTTTCTTCAAAAATTCCATGATTTCCGTATAATGCCTGTAATCCTGTCCGGCGGTAGGTTCATCCAGAATAAGCACTTCCGGGTTCATTACAAGAATAGAAGCTATGGATACACGTTTCTTCTGACCAAAGCTGAGGGCTGATACCGGCCAGTTTCTAAAAGGATAAAGACCGCAGATTTTCAGAGTTTCAAATACACGCTCCTTAATCTCCTCCTCCGGCACACCTCTTACCCGAAGTCCCAGTGCCACCTCATCAAAGATCATTGGCTTGGAAATCATCTGGTTGGGACTTTGCATTACCAACCCGATTTTCTCCCCTCTTTCCTTAATAGAAAGGGGCGCTATATCCTGACCATTTAACAGAATCTGCCCCTTTGTGGGCTGGTAAAAACCGCAGATTAAATTAGAAAGCGTAGACTTACCTGCACCGTTTTTGCCAACGATGCTGACCATCTCCCCCTTTTTAATGTCAAAGTGAATCTTCTGAAGGATTGGCTTTCCTTCCACATAGGAAAAATATAAGTCCTCCACCTTCAAGGCAGAAGCTGCTTCTGCTTTTACAGCCTTTGGCTCCGTGGCCTCAAACCAGTCTTTTACCGACTGTTTATAATTCTGAAGCTGCATGGTTTCAATGTGCTGTGGCTTATCCTTAGCACAAATCGAGCATCCTGCCGCCTTCAGCGCCGTGATATAAAGGGGTTCGCGGATACCCTGGTTTTCCAGGACATCAGTTACCAACAGTTCATCCGGTTTACAGTCAGCTACAATCCTGCCCTCTCCTACGACAATGATTCTGTCTACATCCCGATAAAGCGCATCCTCAAGACGATGCTCAATAATGAGAATTGTCGTATTTTTCTTTTTCTGTATCTGGTCTATCATGGCAATGGCACGTTTGCCTGTAGCCGGATCTAAATTTGCCAAGGGTTCATCAAATAACAGAATATCTACATTATCTACCATGACCCCTGCCATGGAGACACGCTGCTTTTGTCCTCCGGAAAGCTCTCTCGGTGCATTGTCAAGAAGCTTCTTCACATCCACCATTTCTGCTACTTCATCAACCTTTGTAATCATTTCCTCCTGGGCAACCATGTCGTTTTCAAGCGCAAATGCAATATCCTCTGCTACCGTCAGTCCGATAAACTGTCCATCCGTATCCTGCAATACCGTACCAACAATTTTGGACAGACCAAATAAGCCTAATTCAGCAGGGTTCTTTCCTGCAATCTTAAGCGTACCGGTCGTTTCTCCGGTATAAGAAAAGGGCACCAGTCCATTGATACAATGAGCAAGTGTCGACTTTCC
>CAMBLS010000327.1 GCA_945868485.1 uncultured Lachnospiraceae bacterium
TGGAAAATGGAAACTGAGAATTATTTATGTTCTGGCTTTTCATGAAATATTACGCTACGGGGAATTAAAACGTTTACTATCGCCTATTACTCATAAAATGCTGAGTACACAGCTAAAAGAACTGGAAAAAGACGGTCTTATCAATCGTAAAGAATACCAGCAAATCCCACCAAAGGTAGAATATTCTCTTACCCTAATGGGGTGCGATTTGGAGCCTGTTGTTAAAGAAATCCATAACTGGATTCTGAAATATGACATACGAGGAGAATGATTTACGTTCTCAACAAAAAAGTCAATGCCACATTATCTTTTTCAGGTCACTTGTAAAAGTAAATTCCACTTTGTAAGACTTACTTCCACCTTGTAGGACTAAATTCCATAGGGTGGAAGTTTTTTGTTACAAAAATGGTGGCATTTATAGCAAAGGGCATCTATAATAAGTAAAAAGCTGGAAAAATACGCATCAAAATGAGAAGTCGAATTCACGGGTTCCTGATAAGAGTTAGTGAATTCCACCCCTAAAGAGAACGGTATGGAACTCATCCAACTGCGTAGGACTCCGGCCTTTTTTGTTAATGTTAATAAGGAAATTTCTGCAGATGCAGAAATCTTTATCCTTACTTCGCTTGGGTGCTTTTTATCTGATGGAATTAGCTGTGTCAAGGCCAAAGCCTTATCAAGGTGCCTGCGGCAGCCTTGACACAGTTAATTCTCATCAAAATAGTATTCATCAAGCGAAGAAAGGATAGAAGTGTGCGATGCACAAAGATAAAGAGCGGGGGAACTTTCCCTATCTGTACTTAAGTAATTCCGGTTTAAGAATGATTTCATTGGCAGGTATTTTGTGAATACCGAGTAAATCTAATATTTCCTTGCCATAGTAGAATTCAAACATTTCATAAGGTGATTTGTCACCAAGTTCATGTCTCCCATATGAGTTGATGTGATTCATCATGAGATTTATTTGCGTTTGAGTGTATTGCCCAAGGTCGGTGGATTTTGGAATGATTCTTCTTATGAATTCATGGTTGTTTTCACAAGCCCCCTTCTGACCGGGAGAGGAGGGGTCACAATAAAATACCTGAGACCTTATCACACCATCTGAGTCGACTTCAATACCGAATGGATCAGAAAATTCGGTTCCGTTGTCAGCCAGACATATGGGGAATAGTTTGGTGAAGTTATCAAAACCAAGTAATTCGTATAGATGATTAAATATATCCGTCACAGATCTGGAGTCATTTGCTTTGCGTAAAAATGCCAGTTGAAGCTTTGGAAGGACAAAGTGAATGGTAAGTAATACAGCACCACCTTTTATCCCTTCTACAGAATCAAGTTCAGCAACAGGAAGCGAAGGGTTCTCCTTGCGGTAAACGATATAATCGTCATAGGTTCTGCCTATTCTACAAGACTTGTCAACTTTGAGAGGGACTGACTTTTTCTTTCTGGGCTTAAATCTAACCTTTCTGGGCATATCTATGTTTCTGGCAGAAAAAAGACCATGATCGGCATAAATATAAGCTGTTTTCTCACCGCAAGAAATTTTGTCCTGATTGTTAGCAAGTATGTGATGAATAGATTGACCATTTTTGAGTAAAGGACTGATTAGGGAATCAAGCTGTTTTAATTCATCTTCGCAGAGATTAAAGCCTGACCGTGATTCGCTCCGCACCAATTCATATTCTTTTTGGGCTGCAAGGGCTTTATAGAATCGTTTTTCAAGGGTACAGCTATTTAACAGATCACACCCATTACAAACATAGGGAGCCCTGGATAGTTTGGGGCATTCCTCTTTGGAATAATCCACACAAGAGGTTGTACAATGCCCACAGAAACTGCATTTGTTTCGGCTTTTATGACGTTCGCAAGAGAGGCATATATCACCGTAATGGTAGCAGTGATTTCGATTAAGGCAGTCGTTAAAAGGTTTATAAGGAGCCCCTTTCTTTTCGAATATGATATGGGATTTCACTTCTTTGGATACAGTAGTACAGTCCTTGAGAATCCGTTTACCAATGGCTTTAAAACTCATGTTTTCCTTAAGAGAATGCTCAATTACATATCTTTCGTCTAAAATTAAATGTTTATTCTTATTCATATATTTCTCCTGTTCCGGCCGGAGCATAGAGAAGGATGAATAGGAATAAGATAGCATTAAGAATAAGTAATTTCCATACCTGATGTTTGGAAGTAGTAAGTTCCACATCAAGTTAAGCAGGGGTGGAAGTAAGTTTTACAAATGAGGGAATAGGGATTTTCCCTAAAATCTGGTGAAAAACATTGACATTTCTATCCGGCTGTGCTACATTTAAGCAGCGAGATTGGAATGAGGTCTTTTTTTTATGCTCTGATTTCGAGTTTTGAAAAAAAAGGAGGTGTACCGAATGCAAGCAGCGTAACTATAATACCACAAAAGATAAGAAGACGCATCCGGACAGAATGGAAACGAAAAAGTATTGTAGATTCTGCAGGACTCACACATTGCACAAAGAAACCAAATAATTGTTGTTGACTCCGGCACATTTGTGTCGACGAAAGGAGTTCGAAATGGGAGATTCCAAAAATACAGAGAAAACACCTA
>CAMBLS010000328.1 GCA_945868485.1 uncultured Lachnospiraceae bacterium
AAGAGATAATGTATTTTGAAAAGCCTATTGAGGGTAAATATATTGATTTAAAATGTATCGACGAGTCAGATGCTGAGTTTACATTAGAATTAAGACAGGATCCTGAATTTGTAAAATATCTTCCTAAATTAGATATTACGATAGAACAGCAGAAGCAGTGGATAAATATACAACAGAAAACTCAAGATGATTACTTTTGGGTTGTGATGGATAAAAAGGGAAATAGGCTTGGCACGGTAGGAATATTTGACATCTTTTCAGATCCGCCTAAAGCAGGAAGACTGGCAATAAAAGGAAATGCACTTCAAAATATTGAGGCAAATTATTTGGCATATAAATACGGATTGGACAACTTGGGACTGAATAAGTTATGGGGATTTATTTATGCCGAAAATGAAAGAGCTATTCGATTTGCCGAACTATTTGGAGGCATCTTATGTGAAGCCTATGAGATGGATGGTAGATTAGTACGAGATGTTGTGTTCAAACAACCTGAATTCGGATTTGCCGAACAAAAAGTAAGAAAAATGATTTATCGGGAGAAGTAATATATGGAAGATAATATTTTAAAAGATTTAGATGCTTATGAAATACAAAAGTATCAGCAGAATAGATATCCTTTATTATTCATAGATTATGTATCTGAAGTTGAACCAGGGCATAAAGCTGTGGGACATAAAAACTTTTCATATAATGAGTGGTTTTTTCCAGCCCATTTTGAGGATGAACCGAACGTGCCTGGTTTTGTGCAGATGGAAGCGTTAACGCAGATGTTTCTTATGACTTTTCTGACATTACCTGGTAACAAAGGAATGAAAACTGCGTTTATCAAAGTTGAATCAGAATTTAAGAAAAAGGTTATTCCGGGTGACAGGTTGGATATAGCAGCTGAATTAGATTCATATAGACGAGGATTAGCTAAAGGTCGTGTGGTAGGCACTGTGAATGGAGAAGTAGCATGCTCTGCCCAGTTAGTCATTGCGATTCCTGATGTTATGCGCACATTTAATCCGAATAACAGGAAGGATGTGTAAATGATTAGAATAGCTGATTACGTCATTCAGAGATTGGTTGACGAGGGAATTAAACATATTTTTTTGATAACAGGGCGAGGAATTCTTTATCTGACAGATGCTGTTGCAAAGAATAAAGATATAACCGGAATTTCGACTTATCATGAACAAGGTGCCTCTTATGCGGCTATGGCTTATGCTGCTGCTAAAGATGGATGTGCAGCGTGTTTGGTATCGACTGGATGCGCAGCAACTAATGCAGTAACCGCAGCCTTATGTTCATTTCAGGATAATCTTCCAGTAATTTTTATATCAGGTCAGCATATGTTGAACGAAACAACAAGGTATAATAATGCTTCTATCCGTACTTATGGGTCTCAAGAAGCGGATATTATAAGTGTCATTGAATCAATAACAAAATATTCTACAATGCTGACAAAACCGAGCGAAGTAGGGTACGAAATGGATAGACTTATATATTCTGCACAAAATGGAAGGAAAGGACCTGTTTGGATAGACATACCGTTAGATGTTCAGAATGCTCGAATTGATGAAAATGCGTTAAAGAGGTTCTCACCGGAAGAAGTTGCATTAAATAGTGATTCCAAAACAGAAATCGCTGATGTGGCTACTGAACTTTCAGAAGCAATACGTCCAGTAATTTTTATTGGAGGAGGTGTAAGATCTGGATATGCAATTAACGAGCTTGAATGTTTTGTTAGTGAGAATAGAATACCTGTTGTTTTCTCGCCAGCTGCGGCTGATGCTTATGGATCTGGAAATGAACTATCAATTGGTGCAGTTGGAAGTTTAGGAGGCAGTCGAGCGGGTAATTTTACTGTACAAAATGCAGATTATATTATTGCTATTGGAACAAAATTGTGTTCGCAGAGCGTTGGAGATTTTGATAACTTTGCTAGGGATGCAAAGATAACTGTAGTAGACATTGATGAAAATGAACACAAGAAAAAGGGTACTCATATAGATAGAGTCATTAATATAGATGCGAAAGAGTTCTTGCAAAATTTGTGTGAATGTAAAATTTCATTAAAGTGCGATAAGTGGGTTGAGAAATGTTTACACTGGAAAGAGATTTTTGCAGTATCTAATGAGCAATTTGTTAAGGAGTTAACAGCCAACGGTTTTATTGATTTGTATTATTTCAATGATATGCTGTCAGAAGTTTTGCCAGGTGATGCTACAGTAATAACAGATGCGGGGCTTGAGGAGTTGACAGTACCATCAACAATAAGATATAGGTCAGGACAGAGATGCTTATTTCCAGCAGCTCAAGGAGCGATGGGGTATGCCATCCCTGCAATTATTGGAGCTCACTATGCAGAAAAGTCAAATATCATAGTGGTTGTTGGTGATGGATCTTTTATGATGAATATGCAAGAATTGTTGCTTATTGGTTCAAAGCAGATACCTGCTAAGATATTTATTATAAATAATAATATGTATTCTGTTATTAGAAAGCGACAAAAGGATTTATTTAGAACTAGAACAATTGGAAATGATCCATCAGATGG
>CAMBLS010000329.1 GCA_945868485.1 uncultured Lachnospiraceae bacterium
TGAGCTTATATAACAATCTTCCAGTGGAAAAGCAAACTGCTTTTCTGACCCGTATTAGGCAGGATTCAGCTCACTCCTTCTCGGACTTAATTGATGCGACAACAAATGGTCAATTGCACGGAAATTATGGTCACTCAAGGAACTATTGGACGAGACCGGGCAATCTACAAGCAGAAGCCTTTGCCCACTTTTTTGAAGCGTCTATGGGAGACCAAGGCAAATTAGAGCTATTAGCAAATTTCTTTCCTACAGCGTTTGGTATTTTTTCTTCAATGATTGATTCTATTAGACCAGATAATCATGTTAGGGTCTTGAGCAGAGAAAGGTAGGTGCATACAATGGACAAAAACAAGAGCGTTGCAGATTTTATGAATAGCTTCCTTAATACACCTGAACCGAAAATTGATAATGAGTATTATGAAATCGAAGAACAGTATTTTCGGCAATTCGGTCATGGTGTCCCAAGGGAAATGTTGCCTGATAGCATTTCAACGGAACAAATTAAACAAGCCATGAAAAAATGCATTCTTTCCAAAAAGGATAATCTCTTTGAACTATTAGGCATCATTATCAACGATAATTATTTATATTAAGAAAAGGAACGACGACATGGATGAAGACAACATTATAACTTTGAATGATGAGAATGGGAACGAAGTTGAATTTGAATTTCTTGACTTAATACCGTATCGCCAGAACGAATATGTTGTCCTGCTTCCTATTGGAGATTCGGATGGGCAAGTTGTTATTTTGCAGCTGAAAGAAATTGACGATGAAACAGAAGAATATGTTGGTGTTGAAAACGAATTTGTGTTAGAGACTGTCTTTGCTCTGTTCAAAGAGCGAAACAAAGATTTCTTTACATTTGAGTAATTAAACAATGCAAGCTCAAACCAACAACACGATAAAAGGGGGGTGCATTATGGATATTTGGCATCGTGTAGGCAGAATTGTTCGCTTCTCAAACTTAGGAACTCTTCTGTTCTTTACTCTTAATATTCTGCTGATTGTTGCTGTGTTCGGTTCGTCAGGAAGCATTGTTGAACTGATTTGTATTTACTTTTTCACAGTAGCTATCAGCTTATCCCCATTAGGCGAAATGTGCCTGGCTGCCTTCGCAGGAGCAAGCGATATAAAAAGAGTAGATATAAAACTTCGAGTTGTCCCGCTGGTTCAATATGTTTTAGATAAAGCAAAAGAGAACACATCATACTGTCCTAAAAAAGTGAAAGTGAAGATTATCCATGATCCTGCTCCAAATGCATTTGCTCTAGGTAGGCAAACACTATGCATAACTGACGGATTGCTTTTACTCTCCGATGATATGATACTTGGAATTCTCGCCCATGAGATCGGACATCTCTCATACGGACATACTGTTATCCAATTATTGATTGGCGGGGGCAATATATTTATATCCGGGTGCCTCCTGTTAATCAAAATATCCTACTGGATTTTTTCTGCAATCATGGGGCTGTTCGCAATATGCTCTCGTAGTGGTGTAATGGGTATAATTACCGCAGTTTTCGCAGGAATATCAACAGCACTTTCTTGGTTATGGGTAAAGTTCTGTATGCTTTTTCTGATGTGGTCTATGAGACAAAATGAGTATCTGGCTGATGAATTTGCTTATAAAATTGGTTTTGGTCTTGAATTAGCGACGGTATTAGACCAACATATCTCAGATGTTCCGCATGATGGTTTTCTCAGTGCAATATACTCAACTCATCCATGCAACGATGATAGGGTTGCAGCATTGCAAAATTTAGGTGTACCCTATTCTCGATACTAAATTCATAATCTCACAAATTGGCAAGCAGTGTAAACCTGTACAGGTTCACTCATTTTCTCGATTTTCCCTTCGGTGCAATCTTCGCAAATTTGCTTGTTGGGGAAGCATCCCCAATCCCCTTTGAACATCATCTGCCGATGATGGCTACACGATTTTCAATCGTTTCTCAAAGAACAGTAGAATAAAAATTTGCCCATGGTTGAAAGCACCGAAATCGAAAAGCAAAAAAGCAGCCACGATCCGCACCCTTTGGGGAGTGCAGACCGTGGCTTTTTGCTTTAACGGAAGTTCTTCTTTTCCTCTTTCTCTTTCTCTTTTTCCTGCTCTTTCTGCCTGTCGATATTCAAAATCGTTTCAACCGTCCGTTTGGCAATCAGCAGTTCTTCTTTCTCTTTTCTGATCTGACGGTACTCAGCGTAGTCCTGCTTTTTCTGGACTGCCAGCTGATGAAACTCCTCATACAATGATTGCATGGACGGGAGCTTTGTAATCTGCAATTCATCAAAGGCTTGCTTCGCCGCTTTATGAATTGTGATTTCCTGACGGTGTTCTTCAAAGAATTTTTTGCTATATCCAGACTTGCGGTACTCGATATAAATTTGCCTTGTGTTGCGATAATTTTTGATGTGCTGCTGCAACGCCTGAACCTCAACCATACGTTTCTCTGCGACCTTGATAGAATCAGAAAGCGCATCGAACCGGGCAGACAGATTTTCAATATGAGCAGTCAGATCGTCGT
>CAMBLS010000330.1 GCA_945868485.1 uncultured Lachnospiraceae bacterium
CATCTATCAAATCATGCCTTTCTGTATATATGGAATAAACCTCAAACAATTCCATTGCTGGGTACTTCCATATTGGACACTATTTTCTTCTATTTTGGACAATACTTAACAAAAAAAGAGGTGTCCACATGCAAGAGCGAATCAACCAACGCACGAATCCCATTATCGGCAGCAATATCCGCCGCCTGCGGCTGGAACGAAATATGAAAGCCACGGATGTTATTGCCAAACTGCAATTAGAAGATGTAAATGTGACTACAGGTATTTTCAGCAAAGTGGAACACGGCAGAAATAATCCGACCGTTGACATGATTATCGCATTACGAAAAATCTTTGCTGTCGATTATGAAGAATTTTTTAAACCCCTATAGAAATTGCAGCACGTAAAAATATATCATGTAGTTTCTCTTGACTATAGATATCTAGTCAGTAATATCGACTGTTTTTACAAATTCTATATTGCGGATTTCTCCCATCGGAATGATCATGCCGCTATCCATACATACCGTCTTTTCAAATTCGTCTATTTTCTTGATCGTACCGACATCCGTCAGATATGCACCACCCGATTTTTGCTTGTCCGGAACGAAATAAGTGATAGAAACAGGCTTTTTTTCGGGTAAATGCTGAGCGATATCAAAAAGTATCTCATTGATCTTTGAAATGGTGCTTTCATCGAGTGTAATCTTTTCCTCTGTGACACGGGCCGTTTCCTCAATCGCCTCCTCATGCCCGGTAAGCGCAGCAAAAGGAGCAAACTGAGCCGCCCTGTCATGCAGGGACATATGCGCCCGTTCCGTGGACTGATGATGCGGCAGATTGATAATATCATCATACCGGTGTTCATCCTTATAATAATTTCCCATTATGCTTTATGCCCTCCAATCTGTCCGTTCCGCTCTTTGGTCATTGCACCCTCTTCAAAATTCATTCCTTTCAGAATCGCATTTTTACCGAATTTCTTTTGGATGTCCAATACGGCATGTTGGATACGCCTTTCCTTCTCCCGCTCTTGTTCTTCTTGCAGATGTTCCTTTTCCAGAGCCTCATAATCAGTAAATAAATCCATCTGTTCAAAAGCGGGTATCTCCGATACCTCACTCTCGGGCATGACCCTGGCTGCCACAATATTTACCCTTCGCACCAGCAAATCACGGTTGATAATCCGATCAAACAATTCTTCCACCGCATCCATGATAATTTTGGTGGAAGAAGTCAGACATGGTAGGTTGATCGTTCCATGCGCATGCCTGGGAACCTGTCTGCCATAGTAGTCGGTAGTAACCTCGCCGTGATACTTCTTTCTGATCACAGGGTCAGTCAGATTTTCAATATCATAGCCGATGGTAAGCACCATCTGGTCGGTAACCAACTTTTTATCTACCAGGTCAAGCACCAACAAATCGGTCATCTCTTTTACAATCAGTTGAGCCTTATCTGAAGGATAAGGAGATTGGAGTACCTGACCGGAACCAAGGCTGTTCTTTTGGGGACGATACGACTTGATCTCTGCGATCGTCGTCGGCTCCCACCCCCAGGCGTGGTCAATCAGCAGTTCCGCATTGATACCAAACAGTTTATATAAAAATGCTTCATTATAAAAATCATCCGGCTTGCCAAGGGAACACCGGGCGATATCACCCATCGTGTAGAGCCCATTTTTCGTCAACTTTCTTTCGTATCCCTTACCAACCCGCCAAAAATCAGTGAGGGGAACATGATTCCAAAGAAGTCTTCGATATGACATTTCATCCAGTTCTGCGATTCGCACGCCGTCATTATCTGCGGGCATCTTTTTTGCCACAATATCCATTGCCACTTTACAAAGATACATATTACTTCCGATTCCTGCTGTTGCTGTCACTCCGGTCTCATGGAGAACATCGCGGATCATTTTCAGTGCCAGTTCGCGAGCTGTCATCTGATAGGTGTTCAGATAAGCGGTGGCATCAATGAATACTTCATCAATCGAGTAGACATGCATATCTTCCGGTGCAATGTATCTCAGGTAAATATCGAAGATCTTCGTGCTGTAATTGATATAATAAGCCATTCTGGGTACAGCCGCGATATATGCCACTTCCAGTTCCGGAGATTTTGCAAGTTCCACCGCATGAAAGGATGAACCTGTAAATTTTTTGCCTGGCGCTTTACTCTCCCGCTCTATATTTACTTCTTTTATTTTTTGAACAACTTCAAATAATCGCGGGCGACCCGGAATACCATAACTTTTCAATGAAGGCGAGACAGCAAGACATATCGTTTTATCTGTTCTGCTGGCATCCGCGACAACTAAATTCGTAGTTAATGGGTCCAGTCCTCTCTCCATGCACTCCACAGAGGCATAAAATGATTTGAGGTCAATTGCTATATAAGTTCTATCCATCCCATTTATGCCCCTTTCCGATTCTATGGTCCTGTGGTTTCATTTCCAGTAATCACCCTATATCTTGTGGTTGAATCGAACTGATGTTCGTGTTAATATTATAGCAAAGGAACTACGTT